>CAIZGA010000269.1 GCA_903932385.1 uncultured Acidobacteriota bacterium | reverse complement strand
CTGCTCGCTCTCCCCTGCCACGACCGTCGCAACTTGTGATCAAACGAGTGACGAAATCAAACAAGTCTCCTCGGGGGGGGCGCAACGCACAGTCAAACGTGACACGCCCAGCGACGCGAACAAGACGGCACACGGCACCGGCCACACCACCACTGTGGTGGTGATTAATGGATCCGTGAGTACGAGGCAGACATTCTCCACTCCCGAGGGCAAACAGTGAAGGCCAGTATCTACAAATCGGCCGCCACTGCCATGCTGCTGTTTGCAGTAACGCTGCTACGCGCGCAGGCCCCGGCAGCGCAAAAACTGCAATTGCCGGATGATCAATCTTCGAATGAACTTTCTGTTGTTGTTGGAAAATCTGTGTTGATTGAGTGTGCACAGCCGGCCCAGCGCGTGGTTGTTGGCCTGGGCGATATTGCCGTGGCGACCGCGATGAGCCCGACGGAAATTTTGCTGAATGGGAAAACTGTCGGCGAGACCAGCCTGATTATCTGGGAAAAAGGCGGCGGTAAGCAGTTCTTCAACGTGACGGTGCGGCCCGGCAGCACCAATGCCAACGATGGGCTGAACGGTGTTCGCCGCGAATTGCAACGCGAACTGCCCGGCCAGAATGTGACCGTGACCGGAGAGAACGGCAGCGTCTTTGTCCGCGGCAACGTGAAAGACATGACCAGTTCGGACCGCGCAGTGGCAATTGCGCAGACCGGCATCACCTCGACGTTGGGCAAAGTCGTCAACCTGCTGAATGTGAATGTGCCCGCTGCAGAGCCGCAGATTCTGCTGAAGGTGCGTTTTGCCAGCGTGGACCGCAGCCTGGAAAAACAGTTGGGCATCAACTTGTTCGATTTGGGATTGGGCAATGCGGTGGGCGGAATCTCCACCGGGCAATTTTCGCCGCCTTCAATTGGCAGCAGCTCGGCGAGTTCGGGAGTGAGCGGCAGCACGGGCGCTTCAGCAACTTTCGGCAGCAATGAAGGAACCATCCTGGCTTACTTCCCCGGCCTGAATGCCGGAGCTTCGATTGAAGCTCTGGAGACAAAAGGTCTGGTGGAAGTGCTGGCGGAGCCGAATGTGCTGGCTACCAACGGCAAACAGGCCAGCTTCCTCGCCGGCGGCGAATATCCCTACCCTGTGGTACAGGGTGGTTCAGGCGGATCTGGTTCGTCGGTCTCCATCATGTTCAAGGAGTATGGCGTCCGGTTGAACTTTATTCCGACGATTACGCCGCGCGGAACCATTCGCCTGCAGGTGGCGCCGGAAGTCAGCTCGCTCGACTTTACCAACGCCATTGAAGTTTCAGGATTTGATGTGCCCGCTATTGACACGCGCAAGATGAAGACGGAAGTGGAACTGGGCAACGGCCAGACCTTCGTGCTTGGCGGCTTGCTGGACAATCGCGATACTGAGACCTTTGAAAAAATTCCCTTCCTCGGCGATATTCCAGTGCTGGGCAAGTTTTTCCAGTCCATGCAGAGGACCCGCAACAACACTGAGCTGATTGTGATTATCACGCCGGAGCTGGTGAACCCGATTGAGAATGCCGCGGCCCTGCCGCAGCTGAATTACCCGACGAAGTTCCTCAAGCCGAACAGCAATATCCCCATGAACACGCCGGATGATAAGACCGTCACTCAGAAGGTGCCGACCAGCGTACCGGTGGAGCAGATGATTAAGAGTATGAAGCCGGAGACGCCGCTGGTGATTGATACGAACTCATCGGGAAGCTTTGGAGCCACTGGCGCGTCGGCACCTGCGGCTGCCGGCACACAATAATTGCATGAAGGATTCAGCAGAAAAACAGTGGGCAGGCGGAAGCGTGCGTGCCTTTCTGGCTGGACTGTTCAACCCGCCGGCAAAAGGGCCTGCGGCCCCGATGCGTGTGGTGAACCTGACCCGGCAGACGGAGATTGGCAGACGGATTGAAGTGGCCGGCAGTGGCGAGAGCCGCAGAAAAGGCCTGCTGGGTCGAACCGGGCTCGCCGAGGGCGAAGGCCTGTGGATTGTCCCCTGCGAAGCGGTGCATACCGTGGGGATGAAGTTCCCGATTGATGTGCTGTTTCTGGACCGCAAGCTGAGGGTGAAGAAGGTGCGTCATGCCATGGGGGCCTGGCGGCTCTCCGGCTGCCTGTCTGCCCACTCTGTGCTGGAACTGCCTGCTGGAACTGCCCGCAGCAGCCAGACCAGCCGTGGCGACCAGCTGGAATTTATCCCATAGCTGCAAAAGCTAGGCAATGGCATTTTTCAGGCCAAATCGGCAGTTTCTCTCCCCATTTAGTCACTTTTCCCTGATTACCGTACGCATCTGTACACACCGCAGACAGTTGCGGGGTAGCGTGTAACCGCCAGTTGACACCGATTTGGGAAAGGAAAAACTGTAAGTTGTTGATAAATAATAGATGAAAATGCCTGCCCAGTTTGGCACGCCAGTTGCTATATACAGGGCATCCCAAGACTGTGGGTGGGATAAATCAAAATAAATGGGAGAGACCCAAATGAAGAACGCACTGATTAACCTCTACGTGAAGATGCACAACCTGATGCAGGAAGACGGCCAGGATCTGGTCGAGTATGCCCTCGTTGTTGCCCTGATCGCTTTCGCAGCAACCACCGGCATGAAGAGCCTTGCCACCAACATCAACTCTGCATTCACCAGCATCGGCACGACGCTGAACTCTTACGTCAGCTAGTATTTAGGGAATTTTTTCCCTGGGTCACTTTGTACGACCACCCGCTGGTTCCTATCTGGGGGAGTTGCGCACGACAAACTGTCAGCGCGAACTCCCCGGTTCGGATACAGCGGTACAACTATCTAGAAGTGGAGCAGAGATTATGATGGCCGAATTTGTCAGCAGGGCCCTGCGAATTGTTGCCGCCCTGAAGCGGACAGACGGTCAGGACATGGTCGAGTATGCATTGGTTGTTGCGCTGATAGCATTTGCAGCGACTGCCGGCATTAAGAGCCTGGCCACAAAGATTAGCAGCGCGTACACCAGCACCGGTACGACGCTCAATAGTTACATCAGCTAGCCCCTGGCATCTCCCCAAGCCAGGTACCAGTTGATAACCAACACAGAACAACGTGTCAGCAGTAGAAGCAACGATTACCAAAGCATGTACTCCCGAATACATCCCTATGTATTCGGGAGTCGTTGCGTGTTAGGTTGAACCTAGCAAATCGAACCCCACTGCATGTTTTGGTAATTCAAATTTCCGGTCTGGCTGTGTGAAGTGATTCTCAATCACACGGCGCGTTGAATCCGGCAACGGCGAATCCATAAAAAATTATGTTGCAGACAACACCACAGGATCGGGACGTGACCTTGCTGATGGTGGAAGGCTGCCTGAGCTTGATACTTTTTGCGCTGGCCTTCAGCTGGCCGCGCATCGGCAACAGCATCTTCACGCGCATAGAAAATGCATTTCGCAGTTTGGCGCGGCGGCGTGGTCTGTCGGTGCTGGTTGTAGGGCTGACGGCGATATGTCTGCGACTGGCGATGCTGCCGATTATTCCCATACCTTTACCCTTCGTTCCAGACGACTTCAGTTTTCTATTGGCGGCACAGACCTTTGCCTCGGGGCGGTTGACGAATCCGACGCCGGCGATGTGGGTGCATTTTGAAACCATCCACGTCACCATGGTGCCGACGTATATGTCGATGTATTTCCCGGCGCAGGGTCTGGTGCTGGCGGCGGCCAAGGTGCTGACCGGGCAACCGTGGTTTGGTGTGCTGCTGATGGGTGCGTTGATGTGCGCAGCGTTGTGCTGGATGCTGCAGGCCTGGCTGCCGGCCGAGTGGGCATTGCTGGGCGGCATGATTGCCGTGATTCGGCTGGCGCTCTTCAGCTATTGGATGAACACCTATTCCGGCGGCGGATCTGTTGCTGCGCTGGGTGGCGCGCTGGTGTTAGGTTCCCTGCCACGGCTGACCCGTACCGCGAAGACTCGCTATGCCGTGCTGCTGGCGTTGGGCATGGTTTTGATGGGCACGACGCGGCCGTATGAATCCATGCTGATGACGTTGCCGGTGGCGGCGTACCTGCTGCACTGGCTGTGGAAGGGAAGCAATCGCCCGAGCGCTGCCAAGATGATGCGCATTGCCGTTGCGCCGCTGCTGGTGCTGGTGGCGGGAGCATCATTCCTTGGCTATTACGACTACCGCGCCTTTGGCCACGCCACTACGCTGCCGTACACGGTGGACCGCGCCGAGTATGCCATGGCGCCGTATTACATCTGGCAGCAGCCGCGCCCGGAGCCGCTGTATCGGCATGAGGTGATGAGGCACTTCTACTACGTGAATGAGCTGAAGGGCTTCCAGGAAGTGAAAGATGCGGTGGTGGCGCAGACCATCGTAAAAGGTGTGCGGGCCTTTGAGTTCTACGCCGGCATACTTCTGCTGATTCCGCTGATTATGGTGCGGAGAATTTTTCTGGACCGGCGAATACGATTTCTGCTGCTGTGCGTGTTGATTCTGACCGCTGGCATGATGATTGAGATTTTTTTCATCCCGCATTACATTGCCCCGTTCACGGCGGCCTTCTACGCCATTGGCTTGCAGATGATGCGACACCTGAGAGTGTGGAAGCCGGGTGGGCAGCCGGTGGGTCGTGGCATGGTGCGGATGATGATGGTGGCGTGCGTTCTGCTGGCGGGGATGCGAGTGTATGCCGGGCCGCTGCATCTGCGTCTGGCAAAATGGCCACCTTCGGCGTGGGCAGACAAGTGGTACGGGCCGGACCATTTCGGAACAGAACGTGCCCAGGCGGATGCCAATCTGAATGCTTTGCCCGGGAAGCAGCTGGCAATTGTCCGATACTCATCACAGCACAATCCCTTTGATGAATGGGTCTACAACGCGGCGGATATTGATGGCGCAAAAGTGGTATGGGCGAGAGAGATGGATACAGCCGACAATCTAAAGTTGTTGGGCTATTACAAGGACCGGCAGGTGTGGTTGGTGCAGCCTGACCAGCAACCGGTCTCCATTACGCCCTATCCAAAGCCGATGCAGCCGTAAGCATGCGGCAGAAAAATGCCGCAGGAGAACACAATGATTAACGGAAAAAAGATTGCCGTCGTAATGCCGGCCTATAACGCCGCGAAGACGCTGGAACAGACCGTCCGCGAGCTGCCGGAGATTGTTGACATCAAGATTCTGGTGGACGACTCCAGCAAAGACACGACCGCACAGCTATCAAAAGAACTCGGCGTGATGACCTTCCGCCATGACAACAACTACGGCTACGGACGCAATCAGCAAACCTGCTACCGCGAAGCTTTGGCGGCGGGCGCGGACATTGTTGTGATGGTGCATCCGGATTATCAGTACACGCCGCTGCTGGTTTCTGCGATGGCCGGCATGGTGGAGAGCGGCGTCTATGACATGGTACTGGCTTCTCGCATCCTGGGCGGTGGGGCACTGCGTGGCGGCATGCCGATGTACAAGTACATCTTCAACCGTTGCCTGACGGCCTTCCAGAATATTTTTCTCGGCGTAAAACTTTCTGAGTATCACACCGGCTACCGCGCCTTCTCGCGCCAGTTGCTGCAGACGCTGCCGCTGCTGGAAAATTCCGACGACTTCGTTTTCGACAACCAGATGATTGCGCAGGCCGTGATGTTCGATTTCCAGATCGGCGAAATTTCCTGCCCGACAAAATATTTTGCGGAAGCCTCGTCCATCAACTTCAAGCGCAGTGTGGAGTATGGCCTGGGCGTGCTGGCGACAACTTTCAGCTACGTGGCCCACAAGATGGGTCTGGTACATGTGCCGCGCTTTGATAAGACAGGCCGCAAGGTGAACCAGCAGTACTACTCCCAGGTTGTGCAGGGGTCGTGAGATTCTGAATCAGCAGCGTAGTGCTGCGGATGGTTCAGGACGATGCTGACAACGGCAACACAACAGGGACCACCAATACTTTTGTTTGAAGCCAGCGCCACGGCACTATGCCTTGCGCTGGCTTTTGCATTTCCTGCATTGGGCGCCGGATTTTTCTCGCGCATCGAGAGCGGCTTTGCCTGGCTGGCGGATCGGCGACGGTTGGCGGTTGCGGTGGTCGGTGCCAGCGAGTTGCTGCTGCGTCTTGCGTTGCTGCCGCTGTGTCCCATTCCAAAACCTTTTGTGCAGGATGATTTCAGTTTCCTTCTCGCAGGGAATACGTTTGCGTTGGGTCAGCTAACGAATCCCACGCCAGCGATGTGGACCCATTTTGAGAGCATTCAGATCCAGATGCGGCCGACGTATATGTCGATGTATTTTCCGGCGCAGGGGTTGGTGCTGGCGGCGGGAAAAGTTTTCATCGGGCATGCGTGGTTCGGCCTGCTGTGCGTGACCGCGTTGATGTGCGCTGCGCTGTGCTGGATGCTGCAGGCATGGCTGACTCCGCGTTGGGCGTTGCTGGGCGGGTTGTTGTATTTGCTGCCGGTCAGCCCGGTGGCGGCGCCGCG
>CAIZGA010000268.1 GCA_903932385.1 uncultured Acidobacteriota bacterium | reverse complement strand
GGTTTGTATGCCAAACGGCGGCAGGAAATCTTCAGCACCTTACAAATCGCTGAAAACAGACGCTATCGATGGGTCTGGCGCGTTTCCACCAGTGACTTGGGGTCGAATCCGGCGACGGTAATCTGGCGGTCAATCAGCTCCCGCGTGGTTCGGTCCAACACCGGCGTGCGGGCGATAATCCAGAGGTTCTGGCGCTTGGGTTCGGCCACCACAGCCCAGCTGTAGTTTGGGTCCAGCGCCACCACCCAGTAGTCGAAATAAAACGGCCGGAAAAAGCTGACGCGTAGCTTGCCGCTGACCAGAGCCCCATTTCCGCTGCCAACTGCATAGCCATCACCACTAGTAGTTTCGCCATTCGATTTTTTGCATTCATTGTGGATGACGAATTTTCCGCCCGGCTGCAGATCATAGCGCGCGGTCACGTCGGATACGCACTGCCGCTGCCAGAAATTCGGCGTGCGGGCAATCTCAAACCATTGGCCTGTGTAGCGGGTCAGGTCCACCTGAGCCACAGCGTTGGGCTGGGCTGTCTTGAGTTGTGCTGTATTGGGCTGTGCTGCGGGGGAGGCAGCAGCACAACCCAGCACGACTAACAGCACGAGGATCAGCCGAAGAAATCTCTGCATCAACGTCATCGTCTCCACGATTCCCCTTTACGATTGCACACGGCCGTGCCTGCCGCGACAGTAATCGTGCAATGGATGTACGGGATGAATGAGTAGATGGATTGCTGTTGATGCAATAAAAATTTGCTCTAGTGCTTTCCGACCGGCAGGTTCTCATCCTGATGCAGCACCGTTGCGGTGCGCTCCAGTTTGTCCCAGTTGAAGGGCTTGCCGTCGATGGCGCGCTTCAGCGTCTTGAACAAGACAATCGAGAAGACCTGGCGGTAAGCAAAGCGCTGCAGCCAGATGTGGAAGAGCAGCCAGCCGTCTCCCTGGCTGGCCTTGTGTTTGCGTTCCAATGCGAAGGCAAGCGCCGAGGTGACAAAGTCAATGATGAGGAAGGCGAGGAAGTACGTCAGCAGTTTGAAGAAGCTCGACGTGCTGGCCGCGTCGGGATGGAAATGTCGGTCGAGCAGATACTGCACCACGCCGGCGACGAACATCAGGTCAATGAACGGCGAGACCAGCGGCAGCAGAATCTGGAAGATGAGCATATTGGGCAGCGCGAAGAGACCCATCGCCGGATTGGTGCGGAAAGCGCCGCGATGCTTGAAGACGGCCTGCAGAATGCCGAAGGACCAGCGGAAACGCTGGCGCATCAGACCATCCATCGACACAGGAGCTTCAGTAAACGCGAGCGCCTGGTCCTCATAGATGACCAGATAATTCTGTTCCAGCAGACTCATCGTCAGGTCGGCGTCTTCAGCCACGGTGTTGGTCTGGTAGCAGCCGGCGCCTTTGGCGGCCGCGGTACGCCATGCGCCAATGGCTCCGGGCACTACGGTGACCACACCGAAGAGGTCCAGTGCGCGCCGCTCAAAATTCTGGCTGGTGATGTATTCCAACGCCTGCCAGCGCGTCCACAGATTGACCTTGTTGCCCACCTTGGCGTTGCCCGCCACCGCCGCGATGCGCGGGTTGGCGAAGTGCGGTACCAGATGCGTGATGGCATCCTGCGCGATAACGGTGTCAGCATCAATGCCCACATAAATTTCTTCGTCGACCGACTCCAACGCGTAGTTCAATGCCGCCGCTTTGCCGCCGTTGGCTTTGGTCAGCACCACAACTTTGCCGATGGCAATTTCCGCCGCGTACATTTCGCGAACCACATCGCTGGTGCGGTCACTGGAGCCATCATCAATCACAATCACGCGCAGGTTGTGATAATCCGAACGCAACACGGAACGAACCGTACGCGCAATCACCTTCTCTTCATTGAAGGCCGGCACCAGCACAGCCACGCGCGGATTGAAGTCCGGCCCGGCGTAATTGTGCCGACGGCGGATGCGGTCAATCACGGCGAAGGCACCCACCAGCAGCAAACGCGCACTCATCAAACCATCGCCGATGAAAAAGACTGCGATAACAAAATGATTGAAGAAGGAGAAGAAGAAAAATGCGATGGCATCAATCCGCGCCTGCCAGCGCTGGTCCGGCCGCAGCTTGGGCATCACCTGGTCGCGCGTTTTGCCGATGAGGTCATGCACGGCAACAAACTGGTAGCCGCGCGCACGCAGCTGGTCAATCAAGTATGGCAACGCAGCCACAGTGGCAGAACGGTCGCCGCCGCCGTCATGCATCAGGATGATGCTGCCGCGCGTCCACGGCTTGTTCTTCATCTGCCCAATCTGATCGAGGACAGATTGCAGAATTTCCTGCGGCGATTTTCTCGGATGCTCGTCCCAATCGTCGGTATCAATTTTATCGCCGACGATGATGTAGCCGAGCTTCTCAATGCGATCGACCGGCTCGGCCTCGTCGTTCGTGTCCGGCTCCTGGTCAATCGAATACGGCGGCCGGAAGTAAAGCGGCTGCACACCGATCTCCGCCGCAAACAAGCGCTCGGTCAGGTTGAGTTCCAGCTCCAACTGGCCGGGAGAAATTTCACTGATGTTGGGATGCGAGAAAGTGTGGTTGCCAATCTCATGGCCT
>CAIZGA010000267.1 GCA_903932385.1 uncultured Acidobacteriota bacterium | reverse complement strand
TGCGGGATAGGTGGTGGTGGCTGCGGTGGTATCGCGAAAAAGAAAGAAGAGTTCCCTGTCGCCGGGCTGTTCGAGCACGGGATGCAAGCGGACGGTCTGGCCGTTGATAGTGAATTCGGCGACGCCGGGCGACGGCATTTCAATAGTCTGGCCGATGACGTTGGCGATGCGAATTTTCTCCGGCGGATTGGTGGGAATCCAGCGGGCACGGACGCGGTAACGCGCGTCGGGCGCGTACCAGTGCAGGCCATGGAAATCGCGGAGGGTTGGAGACTGCGTGTCTTTGACGCGGAGGTAGACGCGGTCGCCGCGATGAATGACGTACATGGTGAGTGAGTTGAAGGCGATGGCGGGATTTTCTTCGTCGTCTTTCAACAGAGCGCCGTCATTGGTGGCGGGCTTGCCGTTGAGTTGCAACTCGCGGGGAAAATTTCCGTTGAAGAGTGTGGCGATAATTCCGCTGGGCAGGGGGCGCAGGGTAACGCCGACTCCATCAAGATGCAGGATGCCGAGGTGCGCGGGGAGATTGTTGATGCGGATGGAGTTGTCTGCCGCGGAGCCGAGGGTGTTGTCGCCGGGGTGGATCCACGCGAGCGCGACGAGGGTGAGCCAACCGTGTGGGTCGGCGAGTTCCTGCTGGTGCTGGGTGCGCCAGGTTTGCAGGTCGGCGAGCCAGGCGGCATCGGCTGGCTGTGGCTTTGCATCCTGCCTGGATCCTAAAGAACGCGCGGCCGGGCATTGCAGCAGAAGCAACACGAGGGCGAAGAGGGTAAGGGCGCGGGAAGGAAGTCCTGCAGAAGAGGTGCGGTGGTGGCCCGATGCGGTTTGGTGGGATGGCTGCATCGCAAAGAAAAAGCTGTTTGGATTAGATGGTGCCGAAGAAGGGACTCGAACCCCCACACCCTTGCGGGTACGTGGACCTGAACCACGCGCGTCTGCCAATTCCGCCACTTCGGCACGGGGTAGAACACAGCCGGAAGGCTGGTTCGGCAGCAAAACTCTATTTTTTCATGGTTTACGGGCGGTGTCAATTTGCGGCGTGGCGGGCGAGTGAACGCAAAACCGCAAGGTGTGCCACGTAGACTATTTGAGTTTTGTGCCCATCCGCCAAAGCACTCGGCAGAGAAGGAACAGGACGACCAAAAAGGTCACAGCAATGACGATTGCAAACGGATCACCAGGCATAAATCCCCCAAAACGTGAGGTCGATACAAAGGAGCCTGCGGGGTGGCTCTTTCTATGGCCGCCATGCTCTCAGGTGGCGCGGCCATTTGCAAGCGGAATCTGTTACCCGCTTTCCTGTGTTACCCGCTTGCCTGTGTTACCCGCTTTCCGGGGGGGTGCAAGAACCATCATTTGCAACCATCAAAGAATCGGTGGCATAGTTTCAGTGGAATCAACATAAAGTAGGTTCGGCAGGAAAATAGTTGCAGGTTGTCTGACCAATTACAAAGGATAATTGGAGGCAGTATGACACCTTCGCGAAAAACCGCCGGCGCGCCCGCACAGATCCCCGAGGAACACGCGGCTGAGCTGCGCACGCTGGCGCATGACATGAGCAACGCGCTGGAGATTATTGTGCAGACCAGCTACCTGCTGAAGAGTACCGACGATGATGCGCAGGCGGCGCAGTGGCTGACGATGCTGGAAGACGGGCTGCAGAAGGCGCTGAAGATTAATGAGAAGCTGCGGAATTATCTGAAGACACATACCGCGAGCTGAGAAGAATGAAAACGATAAACCGGCAAGCCCTGAGTGTTACGGGCCTGCCGGTTTTTATTGCTTGATGCAAATGAATTAGACGAGTTTGATGTCGAGCGTAATTTCAGTGTTGAGCACGCGCGAGATGGGGCAGCCGGCTTTGGCGTCGGCAGCACATTTATCAAACGCGGCCTGGTCTGCACCCGGCACTTTGGCGACGGTGGTCAGCGCGCTCTTGGTGAGCGTGAAGCCGGCGTCGGTTTTGTCGAAGGTGATGGCGCAGGAAGTTTCGATGGACTCCGCGGTGAAGCCGGCATTGGCCAGCTGAGCGCTGAGCGCCATGGAGAAGCAGCCGGCGTGGGCGGCGGCGATGAGCTCTTCCGGGTTGGTGCCGATGCCATTTTCAAAACGGGTGGAGAAGGAATATTGCGTGTCCTTGAGGACGCCGCTATCGGAAGAGATTGTTCCCTTGCCTTCCTTCAGATTGCCTTTCCAGACTGCACTAGCTTTACGCAGCATAATTGCTCCTTTGTGTAGGGTTCGTGGGATGAGTGCTTCAGACGATGCCAAAACTGCAGCCCCGCTGCTCGCGCCGGGCCTGTAGTAAGGATACCAAGCCCGCCGCGCGGGGTCGAATGATGGTGTGACGGCAGCGTGAAATTTTGTATACTCCGGCCATGCCAGTTGCTGCCACCACCGGGCATGACGCGCGCGTTGACGCCTACATCGCCAAGGCGCAGCCGTTTGCGCGGCCGATACTGGAACATCTGCGCGACCAGGTGCACCGCGCCTGCCCCAAGGCCGAGGAAACCATCAAATGGCAGCACCCGTTTTTTCTGGTGGAGGGAACCATACTCTGCAGCCTGATGGCGTTCAAGCAGCACTGCGCCTTTGGCATCTGGAACCGCGAAGTGGGCGCGGCGTTGAAAGCCACCGGGGCCAAGACGCGCGGCTCGATGGGATTTCTGGGACACATTACGAGTGTGAAAGAAATTCCCAGCAACGCCACGCTGAAGAAATTTCTGCAGCAGGCGGAGAAGGCGATTCACGCCGGATACAAACCGATGTCGAAACCGGGCAAGCGCACGCCGAAGCCGGAGGCAAAAGTTCCGCCGGTGCTGGCGGCGGCGCTCAAGAAAAATAAAACTGCAGCGGAAAATTTCAGCAGCATGAGCGCCAGTCATCGGCGCGAGTATGTGGAGTGGATCAACGAAGCCAAGCGTGACGAGACTCGCGATGCACGCGTGGCGAAAACCATAGCTGCGCTGACTGAAGGCAAATCGCGTTACTGGCAATACGGTCGATGAAGAAATTTTCATTTCGGTAATCGCACTAACTATCCAACTTAGCAACTACCAACCGATACAATTGCAGTCATGCCCCGCGCGGAAAATATTAAATCTGCTGACTCCGGCGAGAGTCTGGATGCTGCTGGATTTCGACGCGACCTGCGGAAGTGGTACAAGGCCAACGCGCGCGAGTTGCCGTGGCGCGAATCACAGGACCCGTACCGCATCTGGCTGTCGGAGATCATGCTGCAGCAGACGCGCGTGGCCACGGTCATCGATCGGTACAAAGAATTTCTGCAGCGCTTTCCAACTCTGGTTGCGCTGGCGTTGGCACGCGAAGAAGATGTGCTGGCGGCGTGGAGCGGGCTGGGTTACTACCATCGCGCGCGGTCGCTGCATCGCGCGGCGCAGTTTGTGATGCGCGAGTGCAACGCGCAACTGCCGGAGACGGCGGCGGAGTTGCGCAGTCTACCGGGCATTGGCGAATACACGGCGCCGGCGATTGCGAGCATCTGCTTCAACGAGCCGGTGGCGCTGGTGGATGGCAACGTGGAGCGCGTGCTGCTGCGCGTGTTGTCGCTGGGAGAAAACAAACGCTCGCCCGCGATGAAGAGGCTGCACGAACAGGCCACCATGCTGCTGGATGTACGCAATCCGGGAACGCACAACCAGGCGATGATGGAACTGGGGGCGACGATTTGTCTGCCGCGCAATCCAAAATGCAGCGAGTGCCCGGTACAAAAATATTGCAAGACGCAGGGCGAGCACGAGACCACGGCGCGCAAAACGATGCGCAGCCAGGAATCTGTATACCTGTTGGCGACGCGCAAAAAAGGCACGGTAACGGAAGTGCTGATGATGAAGCGCGGGGCCGAAGAGTCGCAGATGGCGGGCATGTGGGAACTGCCCTCGCTGCCGCCGGAACTGTTTCGCAATTCGGAAGTGCTGCTGGGATTGCGGCACTCCATCACCAACACCAACTACTATGTACGTGTACTGGCATCGAAGCCGGCGTTGATGGAGATTGCAAAAAACGAGCATGGCGATGCACTGGTGTGGAAGCGGCAGAAGATGCTGAACACGCTGCCGCTGACCGGGCTGGCGCGCAAGGTGCTGCAACGGATGGACCTGCTGCATCGGCCGCCGGTTCATTTGCCGGGAAACGACCGGCAGCAGATAGAGTAAATACATACGTAGAGCAAGAGGAGGCGCGATGGTGCGCAACAAACTGAAAACTTTTCTATTTCTGGCGGCGTTGATGGCGGCGTCTGGGCAGATGCACGCGCAGCAGAGTGCGGCATTGCCGCCGGCAGCGGCAGCGGCGGAGCAGTCGATCGACGGCGAACATATCCGCGCACATGTGAAATTTTTGAGCAGCGACTTACTGGAAGGCCGAGGGCCCGGAGTGCGCGGTGGCGAGCTGGCGGCGTTGTACATCAGCACGCAGTTTGCGCTGGATGGTTTGAAGCCGGCGGGCGACAACGGAACCTACTTCCAACGAGTGCCGCTGATGAGCGTGCACACGGTGGAAGACAAAACGAAATTTACGCTGGTGCCGAAGTCGGGCGCGCCGCTGGAGTTGAAGTATTCCGTGGACGTGGTGGGCAAGGACCAGACTGGCGCGGCGATTTCTGAAGTGGATGCGCCGATTGTCTTTGTGGGCTACGGCATTGATGCACCCGAGTATCAGTGGAATGATTTTGCCGGCGTGGATGTGAAGGGCAAAGTGCTGCTGGTGATTGTGAATGAGCCGCCGTCGAATGATCCGAAATTTTTTACCGGCGCGGCGATGACGTATTACGGACGCTGGGTCTACAAATATGAGGAAGCTGCGCGTCGTGGCGCGGTGGGCGTGCTGATTATTCATCGCACGGATTTGGCGAGCTATGGCTGGGACGTAGTGCGAAATTCGCAGGCGGTTTCTAAGTCGTACCTGCAGGGCGACCCGA
Organism: uncultured Acidobacteriota bacterium; assembly: GCA_903932385.1. Lineage (GTDB taxonomy): Bacteria > Acidobacteriota > Terriglobia > Terriglobales > Acidobacteriaceae > CAIZGA01. Next base: position 2,104 of record CAIZGA010000267.1, on the reverse strand, counting down.
CGGCGACGCTGAAGGCCGCCTCGTGGATACAGTACGATGTGGCGCGCAAACTGCTGGCGATGGGCGGGCTGGAGATTGAAGCTGCGATTGATGCTGCGGGCAAGCGCGGATTTCACGCGGTGGAGTTGCCGGTGCGGCTGCACGCACACGTGGAAAGCACGGTGCGGAAATATGTTTCCGACAATGTTGTTGCCGAGTTGCCGGGGCAGCAGACGCATCCCGACCAGGCGGTGCTATACAGCGCGCACTATGATCATCTAGGCATTGACCCCGCGATGAAGGGCGACAATATTTTCAACGGCGCGGTAGACAACGGGACTGGTTGCGGCATCCTGCTGGAGATGGCGCGGGCGTGGGCCGAGGCAGCAGCGAACGGCGCACGGCCGCCGCACTCGATTTATTTTGCTGCAGTGACGGCGGAGGAACAGGGATTGCTGGGCTCGCAATATCTCGGCATGCATCCGCCGATACCGGCGGCGCAGTTCACGCTGAATTTAAATTACGATGCGCTGCAGCCGGTGGGGATCACTGACTCGGCGATTATGATTGGCTCGGAACGGACGACGTTTTATCCGGTGGTGCAGGAGACGGCGCGGGAGTTTCATCTGGAGATCGAGCCGGATGCGTTTCCGTCGGCGGGCGAGTATTACCGCTCCGACCACTTCAGTTTGGCGCGCACCGGCGTGCCGGCGTTTTCGATTGATCAGGGCGTGTTGTTTGAAGGCCACGACCGCGCGTGGGGCGTTGCGAAAGATGAAGACTACACCGCGCATCGCTACCACCAGCCGGGCGACGAATACAACGATGCGATGGACTTCCGCGGGATTGCGAAGATGACGCGCTTTGGATTTGATTTGGGATGGAAAGCAGTGAGTGCGCCGCAGCCGATTACGTGGCAGCCGGGCGATGAATTTCTACGCGCACGCGAAGCCAGCATGAAGTCGCAGTAAGCGACGTATCAGCGAGGCCGCGCAGGCTGCGACAGACTCAGTAGTAGTCTGCGCAGCTGAGGTAGTAGCCGCAGGTGCGGCAAACCAGCTTGCAGCGATGCTCCTCAAGATGCGAAGAGCAGTTGGGACACCAGAGCTGGACGTTCTCCTCCAGCGCAATGCCGAGCGGGCAGGACTCCTGCTCGTCGACCGGATTGCTAAGCCGAGTTGGAGCGGTCATCAACATAGTTAAATGGTAGCGCAAAATTGCACTATTTCTGTAGCACTTTTGTTGCAGAGAGGTGAAATTTTTGCGAAGAAATTTGCTGGATTTTTGCAGAATATCGGTAGAGATGACGCATTCTTCTGCTGGGCCGGTGGAAACGCGCAACTCAATCTGAACATCCGCTAAAAAAGAGTGCATGGGTTGCGCGTTCACGGCGCTACGCAAGGAGAGGGGGCGTAGCAGAGACTACTGGGCGGACTCCTTCAGGGCCGCCGCGATGCGTTGCGCCACCAGCGTGTCATTGACTTCTTCAATCAGCGGCGTGCCGGCGGACTTGGTGGAGACAATCCAGATGGTGGGCGTGTGCACGATGCCGACGCTGTGGCCGAAGGCGACATCATCCTTGACGAGTTTGGTGAGCGCGCCGTCCGGGTCAACTGCGGTGGCTGCGGGAAAAACAATTTCGTGGTCGAGGGCAAATTTGGCGGCGAAGGCCTGCACGTCGTCGGGCGTGTGAATTAATTTCTGCGAGCCCATGATGGCGATGCGGAAGGCGAGGCCGAGCGAGGGAGTCTTGGCATCAAACCAGCGCGCGTCGACTGCGGCGGGAAAAGCCCAGGCGTGTTTGGGCAGCGGGAAGTCTACACGGCGAACGGGAACGCCGAATTTTTCTGCAGCGTGGAGGACGACGGGGTTCGCGTCGGCGCAGTAGGGACACTGCAAGTCCTCAAAGAAAATGATGGTGACTTTGGCGCCGTCGACAGGATGCAGCAACGCGGTGTTGTAGGTGATGACGGGCTCGGGGCCGGTGAATTGCGCGGAGAGCACCAGCGGCGCGGCAAGACCAACCGAGGCCGCGATGAGGAGAGCGATGAAAATGCGTGGGGCTTTCATAGTGTGTTCAGTGTAGAGGCGTTGGGAAGTGGCAGCAGTGCTGTGCGTCACAGAT
>CAIZGA010000266.1 GCA_903932385.1 uncultured Acidobacteriota bacterium | reverse complement strand
CGTCTTCGTCGTCGGGATGTGCGGTAATCATCAGCACGCTGGCGCGCGAGTTGATTTTTTTGATGACCTGGTAGAGCGCGACCGAGCCGCGGTTCTCTGCAATTGGAAACGGCTGTGTGTAGCCGGTGGCGACCGGGTCATTGTTGCCGATGTTCTGCGCGGAGAGCGTGGCAGAACTGGCGGCAGCAATCAAAACGGCAACGCAAAGCGTTGCGGAGCAGTGGGAACGCAAATGGTGGAGAATTTTCATCGCGAGTTTAATCTCTCATATTTCAGGCAGGCCGTGCCGGTATGGCTAATATAGACAGGTGATGCAATCCCAACAACCGGCCGCAACTGTAGGTGCGACGACACTGGAACGCGGCATTGGCCTGCGCAGCGCTGTCGTGCTGAACATGATTGACATGATCGGCGTTGGGCCGTTCATCACGCTGCCGCTGCTGGTGGCGGCGATGCACGGGCCGCAGTCCATGCTGGGCTGGGTGCTGGGTGCTTTGATAGCGTTATGCGACGGACTGGTTTGGGCGGAACTGGGTGCAGCTATGCCACGCGCCGGCGGTTCGTATGCGTACCTGCGCGAGATGTACGGCAACGGCGGCGGAAAATTCTTTTCCTTCCTCTACGTTTGGCAGTTAGGATTCAGTGCGCCGCTATCAATTGCATCGGGCTGCGTGGGTCTGGCGATGTATGCGGGATATCTTGCACCATCGCTTCGAACAGTGTGGTGGCAATGGCAGATGTCCGCGGCAAATTTCCACCTGTCGATTCTGATTGGCCCCGCAACATTTGTTGCCATGGCTGTCTGTGCGTTGGCGGTGCTGCTGCTGTATCGCAGGATTGACGGCGTGGGCCGCATTGGGCAGGCGTTGTGGGTGGGTGTGGCATTGGCAATGCTGTTGGCGATTGCGGCGGGTCTTTCACACTTCAGCCTGCACCGCGCTTTTGATTTTCCGCCGAATGCGTTCACCCCGAACACGACGTTCTTCAACGGCCTTGGCCTGGCGATGTTGATTGCCACCTACGACTACTGGGGCTATTACAACGTCTGCTTCCTCGGCGGGGAAGTGCGGCAGCCGGTGCGGACGATACCGCGCGCGGTGGTGATTTCGATTCTACTGACGGCGACGCTGTATCTGTTACTGAACATCAGCGTATTGGGTGCGATGCCGTGGCGTGCGATTGAGTCCAGCAACGCGCAGGGATTGCTGGCGTCGTTGGTGAGCAGCGTGTGGGGGCGCGGCGCGGGAATTGCCATGGCGCTGTTGGTAATCTGGACAGCGTTTGCATCTGTTTACGCGCTGTTGCTCGGCTACTCGCGCGTGCCGTATGCCGCAGCGGTAGATGGAAATTATTTCCGCAGCTTTGCACGGTTGCATCCACGGCTGCATTTCCCACATGTGTCGCTGCTGACACTGGGTGTGGTGACGCTGCTCTTTTGCACGCTACAGTTGAAGGACCTGGTGGCGGCGTTGGTGGTGTTACGCATTGTGCTGCAGTTTCTGTTGCAGCAGGCAGGTCTGATTCGTCTGCGCATTACGCGTCCGGATTTGCCACGGCCGTTCCGTGTGTGGCTGTATCCGCTGCCGCCGCTGTTGGCGATGGCAGGCTTTGCGTACATCCTCGTGATGCGGCCACAGTTTCAGCGGGAACTTATGTTTGCAGGCGTAGTGGCACTCACGGGCGCAATGGCCTATGGAATTCGCAACCTGCTGCAGCGTGGTCGCAGCGAGTGCTAATCGAGGCAGAGCTACTGCGGCTGTCGCAAATAGATCAGCGTTTGTTTTTGACTGCCATCGATGTGTGCACGAACGCGCATGAGTGTATTTCCATTTTCAATCAAAGACCACGTTTCTTTGGAGAGAATGATACGGCCATCCTCGTGCTCTTCAATGGAAAATTGCAGGGCTTGTCCGCTCCACGCAATCGAAGTGTGAAACTCATCGCCATCAGTGCCGGTGGAGACGGAGACGTGGCCATCGGTCGTATAGTGCTGTATGGCGTGATCGATTTTTGAACCGCGGACGATGGTTGTTTCAATGACCAATGCCGGGTCTTTATGCACAATGTGCAGAGTCGTATCGCCAGTGTGATTGGGTTGGCTGCGTACATTGCTCAGCTTCCATGTGCCGGTGAAATCGGGATGCGACTGAGCATGCAGGAGTGAAAACCCAGGCAGCAGGGCAAGCAATGCGATGAGAAAAACGCGATGTTGTTTTATCAGAAATATTTTCATACTGCTGCAGTGTATTGCGAACGGCTTGGTGAAGTTTCAAAGCAGAAATAATTCTTATGGTGTTTACAGCGAGACACCGCGCTTCCACGGAATAAAGTCGTTCTGGCCAAGGAGTTCCGCGCAGGTGGGTTTGCCACTGGCGACTTCGACGACCAACTCGAGAACTTTTTCTCCCATTGCCTCAATCGTAGATTCACCACTGACAATGCTGCCGGTGTCTATGTCGATGATGTCTGGCATGCGCGCAGCGAGCGATGAATTCGTCGCCAGCTTGATGACCGGCGTAATGGGATTGCCGGTGGGCGTGCCGAGGCCGGTGGTGAACAGCACCACGTTCGCTCCTGAACCGCATTGCGCGGTGACACACTCCACATCATTACCGGGCGTGCAGAGCAGGTTCAGGCCGGGCGTGTGGATGTATTCGGTGAAGTCAAGCACATCGCTGATGGGGGCCGTGCCGCTTTTGCGTGCGGCACCGCAGGACTTGATGGCATCGGTGATGAGTCCGTCAGCAATGTTACCGGGGGAGGGATTCATGTCGAATCCGGAACCGACAGAACGGGCGCGCTCACTGTATTCATGCATCAGTTTCTGGAAGCGGCCGGCGAGTTCGTCATTGCTGCAGCGATCGATGATTTCCTGCTCGGCACCGCAAAGTTCGGGGAATTCAGAAAGCAGTGTAGTGCCGCCAAGCGTGACCAGCAGGTCCGACGCGTAGCCGATGGCTGGGTTGGCGCTGATGCCGGAGAAGCCATCTGAGCCGCCGCACTTTAGGCCTACAGCGAGATGATGCAGCGGTGCCGGCTTGCGAATGGATTGATTCGCAGCGACCAGGCCTTTGAATGTGGCTTCAATTGCATTCGATAGCAGCGTACTTTCGCGGCCGCTTTGCTGCTGATCAAAAAACAGCACCGGCTTGCTGTGGTTGGGATCCAGATGATTCAACGCAGCTTGCAGCATACGAACTTCAGCGTGCTGGCAGCCGAGTGAAAGTACGGTGGCACCGGCAACATTGGGGTGGTGAATGTAATCGGCAATGAGGGCGCAGAGTGCGGCCGCATCCTGCCGAGTGCCGCCGCAGCCGCCTTCGTGCTGCAGAAAACGGATGCCGTCCACGTTGGGAAAGATGCGCTGTGCAGAGAGTTCACGGCGTGCGGATTCAATTTCGACCAGATGCGGTGCGGCAATTTCTACACCACGTTGGTGCTGGTCAATCAACTGACGCACGAGTTTGCGATAGAGTTTTGGCTGCGCATAGCCGAGTTCTTCCTCGAAGGCCTCGCGCAGTGTGGCCACGTTGCGGTTCTCGCAGAAGACCAGCGGCACGACAACCCACACGTTGCGCGTGCCAACGTGGCCGTTGGCGCGATGATGTCCGAGAAAAGTGGAATTCTTCCAGCGCGAAACATCGGGTGCAGTCCATTGGTAGTCGCTGGTGCGGCTGCCGAATTCTGAAGTATGGTGTTGCAGATTGCGGGTGGCAATCAGGCCGCCCTGGGCAATGGGTTGCCGCGCGCTGCCCACAATGGTTCCGTACATGATGGCCGAGTCGCCGACAGCCAGTGCCTGCTCAGTGAATTTCTGTTTTGCGGGAATGGCTTCGGCGGTGGTGTAACGCTTGCCGTTGTATTCCAGAGTTTCATGGGCGGCGAGATCGGTAAGCGCAACGATGAGGTTGTCGCGCGGGTCAAGCTTGACGATGCGATTACGCGTCACGGTGGGATTCCATTTCCGGCTGGCTGCGTTGTGCAGAAGTTTCCACAACAGCGGCTGCCTGAGCACTGGATTTAAAGCGTAACAAATCTGCAGCCTGTGTCGTGCGGAGACACGTTGACTAACGCAGCATCATGGTGAGTTCCTGCGAGGCTTCCATCAGATGCTGCAGATAGCGTGTCTGCAAATCGGGGATGGGCATTCGCTGCGCCTGCGCGCCGACGTTGATGGAGGCGATGACCTTGCCACTGGGCGAACGCACTGGAACTGCCAATGAACGCAGGCCGATTTCCAGTTCCTGGTCCACCAGGGCATAGCCGTAGCGTTCAACATTCTTCAATACTTGACGCAGCTTTTCCACGCTGTTGATGGTGCGCGGCGTATAGCGGTGCAGTTTGACGCGGGAAAGATATGATTCCAATTCGGCGGTGGGCTTGTGCGCCAACATTACGCGGCCCATCGAAGTGCAGAAGGCGGGCAGGCGGCTGCCGACGGTCAAGTCGACGGCCATGATGCGGGCAACACTGGCGCGGGCGATGTAGACGATCTCATCGCCTTCAAAGGTCGCGACCGAGCAGGACTCGTTCAGCTTGTGGCTCAGGCGGTCCAGCAGCGGCTGTGCGGCGTGGGCCAAAGTGCTGGAGCGGGTGAAGGCGTGGCTGAGCGAGAGGATGCGGGCGCGCAACGTAAATCGCTGGCCGTCATCACAGCCGACAAACCCCAGCTTGCTGAGTGTGTACAGGCAGCGACGCACTGCAGCGCGTGAAAGCCCGGTGCGCTGGCTGACCTGCGAGATGGTCATCTGCGGCATCTGCGCGGTGAAGGCTTCAATCACCATCAGCCCACGCGAGAGCGAGGTCATAAAGTTGGGATCGCCGGTGTGGTCCTCACTGTAGACGGAAAACTTTTCGAGGACGGCTGCTTTTTTGCGGGGAACTATGGGTGCATCCACCGGCGTGGCCGTGGATGACTTGCGAGTGCCAGAGGTGGAGACGGGCATAGTGCTACCTTGCGTGGCGCCGGTGGGAGCGGTTCCTGTTGTGCTGGATTTCTGCTTCCTGACGCCTGTACGGGCAGCGGATACGTCACTGGACCGGATTGCAGGCGGTACATTCACTGTTCGATTGTAGGATATCTCAGGCCGAATAGCGAACAGGATATTCGAGGCCCGATTAGTCGTGAGACAATGTCGCTGCTATGAACATTCATTTCTCACTCCCCGAATCCCTCTCCAGCAAGGTGGAATCCGCCATCAACCAGTGGAACGCTGAAGGTCGTATTGACCGGCTTTGGCGCAAGGACGCAACCCTGTGGACGGGCACAGATGAGGCAAGTTGGCTGGGTTGGCTGGATATTGTGGAGCGTCAGCAGGAGCAGTTGGCGCTATTTGCCGAGTTGGCGGCGGATATTAAATCCGCAGGATTCAAGCAGGCGTTATTGCTGGGTATGGGCGGATCGAGTCTTTGCCCGGAAGTGCTGTCGGTGACCTTTGGCCATCAGGCGGGATATCCCTCGCTGCACATTGTGGACTCGACCAATCCGGCGCAAGTGGCAGCCGCCGACCGTGCCGTAGATTTGAGCAAGGCTGTGGTTATTGTTGCCAGCAAGTCGGGCAGCACGCTGGAACCGAACATTTTGAAGCAGTATTTCTTTTCGAGGATGCAGCAGGCCGTGGGCGCAGAGAAAGCGGGTAGCCACTTTATTGCCATCACTGATCCCGGCTCCAAGATGGAGCAGGTGGCGAAGGCCGATGGCTTCCGCAAAATTTTCTACGGCGACCCAACCATCGGAGGGCGTTTTTCAGCGTTGTCAAATTTCGGCATCGTGCCGGCAACGGTGATTGGTCTGGATATCCCGCGCTTCCTGAATGAGGCCCGCAAAGCCGTGGACGCGGCGAAGAACGTTGATGCGAAGGGAAATGCTGCTGCACATCTGGGATTGTTGCTGGGCACGGCGCACAACAGTGGCCGTGACAAAATCACCATCCTCACCTCGCCAGAGATTTATGATCTAGGCGCGTGGATGGAACAGCTGATTGCGGAATCGACAGGCAAGCTGGGCAAGGGAATTACGCCGGTGGACCGCGAGACGCTGGCATCGCCCGACTATTACGGCAGTGACCGCGTCTTTGCCGTGGTGCGGTTGAAGAGCGGCAGCAATGCACCGCTCGACGCCGGTGTTGCTGCACTGGAAGCCGCCGGGCAGCCGGTGGTGAAGATTGAGATAGATGACGTCTACGAATTGCCCGGGCAGTTTTTCCTCTGGGAGATTGCGACGGCAGTGGCCGGTTCGGTCATCGGCATCAACACATTTAACCAGCCCGATGTAGAGGCTAGCAAAGTGGTAACTCGCCAGTTGACCGACGAGTATGAAAAAACCGGCAAGCTGGCAGGGTCGACTCCGATTGCCGAAGGCGATGGGTTGAAGATTTTTGCGGATGAAGAATACGCCGCACTGGTGGCACCGCGCGGCGGTGGTGGCGGAATCCCCAGCCCGTTTGCGGTGATCAAAAACCACATCGCACAGATTCATGCCGGGGATTATTTTGCCGCGTTGGCGTATCTCGAAATGACGCCGGAACACGAGGCGGCCATCCAGAGCTTCCGTATGGCCGTGCGCGACGCGAAAAAGGTGGCGACGTGTCTGGGATTTGGCCCCCGTTTTTTGCACTCCACCGGGCAGGACTATAAAGGCGGCCCGAACACCGGTGTCTTTCTGCAGATTACTTCCGACCACGCGAGCGATGTTGCGATTCCGGGTGCGAAATATACGTTCGGCATTGTGACTGATGCACAGGCGGCTGGCGATTTGGCCGTACTGCAGCAACGCAAGCGGCGTGCTCTGCGCGTGCATCTGGGCGCGGATGTGGCGGCAGGCTTGAAGACGCTGACGCAGGCAATTACTGCCGCGCTGGTTTAGTACTTATGGATTAAAAACCAATCTCACGCCTTTTTCTGGTGAGTTCCACAATGTGCCAACTTCGCTGAGTGGTGCCGTGCGTATGCTGAATTCATACGGCTGCGCTACTGCCGTGGCGAAAAACTCCGCAATGGCCTGGCGAATCTGTTGCATGGATGCGCTGCCGAAACCGCTACCTAGTAATTCCACTCCTGAGCTGCGCAGCACGGCGGCATGCAGTTTGATGTCCATGCCTGCGCTGCTGCCAATCTGCACATAGCGCAGCGGGGCCGATGCTTTGCGCAGGCCGCGGACGGAAATAGCATCCATCATCGCTTCTGCTGGTGCACCCCACAAATAATCGAGAACAATGTCTACGCCGGCCTCGGCAAACTCTTTGCGGATGGCGGCGATCAGCGACTCGCGCTCCATGTCGAGCGATATGACAGCATCTGCGCCGAGAGACCTCAACTTCTCCAGTGCCTGCGGATTGCGACCTGCGGTGATAACGCGGCGGGCACCGAGACGTTTGGCAATCTGTACGGCTAGCTGCCCTGCGACGCCGGTGGCTCCCAGAATAACGACACTGTTGCCCGGTTCAAACTTTGCGCGTGCCTTCAACGCCACCCAGGAAGACATGGCCGGGTTGGCTATGCCTGCGGCGAGGGAATCATCCAATCCCTCCGGCAGCGGGATGCAGATGGCGTCGCCAGCCAGCGATAGCTCGGCAAATGTACCAAAGGGGCTACGGGGAACACCGAAGAAAACGCGCGTGCCGTCAGCGAGCTTGCCCACGCCATCCACGCCGGGAACAAACGGCAAATCACCGCTGCTGCCGTAGTGGCTGCCATTGGCCAAAGACTTCACAATCTGGTGCAACGCGGCAGCCGTTACATGAACCAACTGCTCGCCAGCCTCGGCGACCGGGTTCGCAAATTCGCCATAGCTTGGGGTTTCTGTAAATGATTGGACAAGAGCGGCCTTCATTGTGGGATCTCCTCTAGGCTGGATTGTATGTGGTCGGCAGAAATGCATCTAACATTCAGGTTGTCGGCGAATGTTCGTTGGATGCAATGCAAGTCGCATGCTGCCATCGATATCTGAAAAAATACAGGGAATCTTTACCAGCAACAGGGGCAGAATCCAACAGAACTTTTTCTGATTTTTTGCGTCTAAACCAATGTACAGACCGGTTTGGCAGTAAGCGGAAGTGCCGGCTGGAGAGGGACCCATGAGAGAAAATCGGATGACAGGTTTCAGAAACGCAGCAGGATGCCTTGCACTGCTTGGCTTATTGTTTGCCTACCCCGCAGCAACATTGAGGGCGCAGGACCAGGCCCCTGCCGCGCCTGCGAATGCACAGAGTTCCCAGGACTCCCAAACCGACGCCAATGTGTTGACGGCTCTGGGAACCTCAAAGAGTTTGGCCAATGTGGCCATCACCACCAACACTGTGAACGGCGTTGTGACGCTGACCGGTGTGGTGCGCGACGCGAACCAGAAGCAGCTTGCAGGCACCCTGACGGCCCACGCGCAGGGCGTGACTCGCGTGGTGAATAATCTGACCATTGCGGCTGCTCCGGCAGCAGGCACGCCGGCAACTCCGCCGGATGCCAACAATCTGCCGACGACTGCAGAGATGGATGATAATTCCGCCCCGCCCACGGTCCAGAATGCACCTCCTGCT
>CAIZGA010000265.1 GCA_903932385.1 uncultured Acidobacteriota bacterium | reverse complement strand
CTTCCTGCAGTTCCACCACCGGCCGATAGCCGCGTGGTGCAAGAAACTCCAGTACCTGCGCCAGTGCTGGGTTCTCTCTATATTTGTTCAGCTGTAAAAATGCAGTCTCGATGTTCTCTTCAGCCTGCTGTATGTTTCTGCTGCCGCTTCTATTCATTTTTCTCGCTGCCGGCCATCTCTAGGGATATAGGTTCAGCGTACGACCGGCCCTTGCCTTGATTTTATTCCAACCGTGCCCTCTTGCCCAATTAACCCGCTCTATGCAAACTGCTTCCAATTCACCACATCAAACTTTGGCGTGAATCCAGTGCTTTCCACCTGCCCGCTGCTTCCATTCCAAATGCAGCGCAACAGCTCGCCACCCGGCATCTTGGCTTCAAATTTTTCCCTGCCGTCGCCGTAAACATTCACCGTCAACTGGCGCCGCTTCGCCTCCGCCGTCGATCCGGTCACCGTCGCCAGCGGCAACACCGTCCCGCTCTTCACAAACATGGGGATATTTCGCGTCGATGCAGGAATCTCCATCGGCTTGCCACCGGCCACGCGCGCCCCCGTCCAGAAGTCGTGCCACTCTCCTTCCGGCAGCGTCAGCTTGCGTCCTTTTTCTCCGGCAAACAGCGGGGCCACCAGCACGCGGTCGCCCACCATCCACGCATCATCCACATGCGCAAACGCCTTCACCTCCGGCCAATCCATCGCCAGCGCGCGGAAGGGCGGCGTGCCGTCCATCGCGTACTTCGCAAACGCCGCCTGCAGATACGGAACCATCTGCATCCGCCAACCGATAATTTCCCTGCAACGCGACTCCAACGCCTGCCAGTTTTCCGCCAGCTCGCCGCGATTATTTTTCTCGTGGTCCATCTGTTTCCACGGCGGGTTCTTGATGTACCAGCCGTTGATCATCGCCAGCGGCGAAAACACCACCACCTGCAGCCGCCGAATCAAGTCCTCTTCGCTCACCGCGTCGCGTACTTCGGGGCACCACAGCACGCCGCTGAATCCCGACGTCACCAGCGCACGCACAAATTGCCGGTGATTGTACAAATCGCTGTACAGCACAAACGGATACGGCGCCGCCAGCGCCCCGCTCGACCGCACCAGGCCGTAGGTTTCCTTGCCGCGCGTCTGGTACTGTTCCCAGATTGTTTTCTGGTATCGCAGCCCGAAAAGATTATGCATCTGCTCGCCGTCCACGCCGGAACCGAACTGACTCACTTCAGGAAACGACCATGACCCGCTGAAGTCAGAGTTGTCGCACTCATCCAGCTTGAAGCCCGAGATGCCGATCTCCACCAACTCGCGCCCGTGGTATCCGCCAAAAATCTTTCTCGCTTCCGCCGATTGAAAATCCGGCACCAGCCCGCCCCACACACCGTAATCGCCCGCGTGGTCTTTCATCGGCGTAAACAGCGGCGACGAGGGATGCACAAACGCGTGCTCCCACAAATTCACCCTCATGTTCAGCGCGCCCATCTCGCTCACAAATCCCTTTGGATCAGGAAACCGCGCATGGTTCCACGCATACGTGCAGGAGTAGGCGTGCGTGTGCCATCCCGGCTCCAGTCCAAGAATGTCGCACGGTATCTCTCGCTCGCGGAATTCACGTACCGTCTTCAACACGTCCTCGCTGGTCGCGTTGGATTCCGTGCGGTACAAAAATCCCAGCCCCCACTCCGGGGGCATCACGCCGCCGCCGGAAAACATGTTGTACCGCCGCACCACATCCAGCACCGTCGGCCCGGCAAATACGTACACCTCCACGCCGCGCGCCGTCGGCACCTCCACCAGCACTTCAGACTTCGGCGGAGTTGCCACCGGTGCCAACTCCACCGGCTTGCCCTGGTTCTCCAGCGGGGCCATCGCCTCGGTCGGCTTCTTGTGGCACTGTCCGCAATAGAAGGTCGTATACCGCGCCGTGTCCACCAGCACACCGTAGCCGCGCGTCGAAACATAAAACGGCACCGGCGCATGGCTGTCGCCCGAGTCGGCCTTCGGGTCCGCATTCACGCGAATTGTCACCTTGTGATTGCGTTGCGCCAGCGAAAAAAACTGCAGACCGAATCCGAATAATTCTTCATCCGCCAGCAACGGCAACGCCAGCTCCACGCCGCGATTGCGTACCGTGCCCTCAATCGCCGGCAAGGGGCACGCCCCGGCAAACGCCTCGCCATCCTTCGCCGCCACCAGCCGCGACTTCACCGGCGTAATCGCCTCCGGCTCGCCAATCACCGTCTTCCAGATGCCCGGCGCCACCCGCGTCCACTCGCCCGCATGGTGTGTCGCAGCCTGAGCCGCGCCCGCGTTACCGCCCGCAACACTCGCCACCGCCACCGCGGCCAATCCCTTGCCCAACTCCCGCCGGCTGATTTTCTTGTCCACGTTCGTCTCCACGGTTCGCAATCTCCCCTTCTCTATAGTCCCTGT
>CAIZGA010000264.1 GCA_903932385.1 uncultured Acidobacteriota bacterium | reverse complement strand
GGGTATCTTTATACACGGCTCTTTCGCTCTATAAAATAAGAACTATGATACTTTATATATTTGCGCCAGTTCTTTACTACCTGATTGATTTGTTTTTTGGATATTCCTCCAGCGAATCGTTGAGAGCAGCAATTTTTTGTTCAATTTCATTGCCACTTTTCCACATTGCTAGCTTCGCTATATTCATCCCCCTATACGCTTTAATTGTCCGCTTGATGGCAGCATTTAAATATCCCGCCGATGGCTACCTAAGTATCCCCGACAATATATTTAAGCTCTCGATGTGCACAACATCACTATTCCGTTATGAACTAGTGCCTGGCTTGCCAAGCAGACATCGTTTTAAATTTCGGCAAGTGCTGTCAAATTCACAATACTGGATATCCCAAAAATCTGCTGTTTCCATAATTATAGGTGTTGCGTCTGTTCTACCAATACCGTTTTGGTACCTTCCAGGAATTTTCTATCGATTTTCACTCAAATCCACGATGTGGCTTTGGTGGATATTGTTTCTGATTGCTGGGGGCCCGGACGTGAGAGATGGCATCGCGGGCCTCAAGGTGGACTTTAAGGAAAAGCATTGGACAGTATTCACACTGCTGATCTCTGCCGCTTCACTAATTTTTTTCTGTATTGCTAAACTTACGCTACCCTATTTTGTCAACCAGCACTCAGAAGCGCCCTTGATCCCCGTTGTGGCATTCTTCGCGGCCATTAATTGGCTGGCACTTTCAACGTCTAGCATCCTGGGACTCGTTTCCTCGACGCTGACCATTGGTGTCTGGTTTTGGGCCGACGGGATCATCAAGGACAGCGCACTACCAAGCCGAGCGGCTTCAGTCGAGATCCAAATGCAGCGCTTTGGCTACGTCAACAAGTGGAAGACTGGCCTTGGGTACCTGACGATTGCGTTGATCATGATCTATGTGGCGCTTTACACAAATGCAACCTACCAGTATTGGCCGATATCGCCGTGGGTGGCTGAAAAATTGCACTGGATTTATGGCGCGAACGCCAACGCGCTCGTGTTGCGCTATTGATTGATACACTGGAATATTATGTTTGTCATTGCGAGCGCAGCGAAGCAACGCAGCCCTTCCGCGCGGAGAGACTGGGTTGCTTCGCTGCGCTCGCAATGACAGGAAAAATCGAGGCCAAGTCGCGTTTTGATCCCAAGCGATTGAAATCTGGACAGTTTGCGCTGCTCCGGCAACTCTACTCGGCTTTCACCTCAACCGCCCCTCAGAAATCCACCACATCCTCTTGCGGCTTCTTCATCCGCTTGGCCGTGTCGAACACCACCTTCACGCCGGGATCGCGGAAGGCGTTGGTGATGGGGTAGCGGCGGTCGCGGCCGAAGTTCTTGCGGGTGATCTTGACGCCGGGGGCGGCCTGGCGGCGCTTGTATTCGGCAATGCGCAGCAGGCCCTCGACGCGCTTCACTGTATCGAGATCGTAGCCTCGGGCGACGATGTCGGAGATCGGCAACTCGCGCTCGACGAGGCATTCGACGATCGGGTCGAGCACGCTGTAGGGCGGCAGGCTGTCCTCGTCCTTCTGGTCGGGGCGCAGTTCGGCGCTCGGCGGGCGGGTGATGATATTTTTCGGGATCACCACGCCGGCCGGGCCGAGGCCGCCGGCGGGGACGTTGAGGTTGCGCCAGCGCGCCGCGTCGAAGACCTGCGTCTTGTACAGGTCCTTGATCGGATTGAAGCCGCCGTTCATGTCGCCGTAGAGCGTGGCATAGCCGACCGACATTTCCGACTTGTTGCCGGTGGTCAGCACCATGGCGCCGAACTTGTTGGACACCGCCATCAGGATGGAGCCGCGGGCGCGCGACTGCAGGTTCTCCTCGGTGACGTCGGCTGCGCGGCCGGCGAACAGCGGCGCCAGCACTGTCTCGAAGCCGGCGATGACAGGGGCGATCGGCACCACGTCGTAGCG
>CAIZGA010000263.1 GCA_903932385.1 uncultured Acidobacteriota bacterium | reverse complement strand
CGCCACCGTGCAAAGCATTCAGGCCGCACTGAAAGAGGCCGAGTTGATGGCCGACTGCAAGATCACCCGCGTCTATACCGGCATCACAGGCAGCCATATCCGCGGCATCAACAGCAGCGGCATGGTGGCGGTAAAAGACCGCGAGGTGACGCAGGCCGATGTGGCACGCGTGGTGGAAACCGCCAAGGCCATCAACATCTCGACCGACCAGCGCCTGTTGCTGGTGGAGCCGCAGGAATTTATCATCGACGGCCAAGATGTGCGCGAGCCTATAGGCATGAGCGGCATCCGCCTAGAGGCCAAGGTGCATATCGTCACCGGCGCCCAGACCGCTGCCGAGAACATCATCAAGTGCGTGCGCCGCTGCGGCCTGGAAGTGGACCAGCTGATGCTCAATCCGCTGGCCAGCAGTCTGTCGGTGCTGACCAAGGATGAGCGCGAGCTCGGCGTGGCCATGGTGGACATTGGCGCGGGTACCACCGACGTTGCCATCTTCACCAATGGTGCCATCCGCCATACCGCCGTGATTCCGATAGCCGGTGACCTGATCACCAGTGACATCGCCATGGCCCTGCGCACGCCGACCAAGGACGCCGAAGATATCAAGGTCGAATCGGGACACGCCAAACAGTTGCTGGTCGATCCGGAAACCCAGGTCGAAGTGCCGGGACTGGGCGACCGCGGCCCGCGCATGCTGAGTCGTCAGGCACTGGCCGGTGTGATTGAGCCTCGCGTCGAAGAAATCTTTTCCCTGGTCAACCAGGTGATGAGGGAGTCAGGCTTTGAAGAGGTGTTGTCCAGCGGCATTGTGCTGACCGGTGGCAGCTGCGTCATGCCCGGCATGGTGGAGCTGGCCGAGGACATCTTTTTAAAGCCGGTGCGCCGTGGCCTTCCGCAATACCGCAGCGCCCTGTCCGATATGGTGGCCCATCCGCGCGCTGCCACCGTCATGGGACTGCTCGAAGAAGCCCGCCTGGGCCGCATGCGCGGCTACAAGGTGGCACAAAAACAAGGTTCCATGAAGACCGCTTTTGGCGGCATCAAGGACTGGTTCATTGGAAACTTCTGATGAATAAAAACAAAATTTGGTTGGCAAGAGGCAGTCCCCCAAATAGATCGCGATGTGTAGATCCACCTGCGTAATCTATTCAATACCCCCACGCAAAAAAGCATATTGATTCACGTACATTTGACATTCAGGAGTAACAAAGATGGCCATCGAAATGATTGAAGAAGAAGGTTTTAACCAGGGCACGCAGATCAAGGTGATCGGTGTAGGCGGTGGCGGCGGCAATGCCGTCGAGCACATGATCCAGTCCTCGGTGGACAACGTGGAATTCATCTGCGCTAACACCGACGCACAGGCCCTCACGCGCAGCTCCGCGCACAAGATTATTCAACTGGGTTCTTCGGGCCTGGGCGCCGGCAGCAAGCCCGACAAGGGCCGCGAGGCGGCAGAGCTGGCCGAGGCGGATATCCGCGAAGCAATTCAGGGCGCGCACATGCTGTTCATCACCGCCGGCATGGGCGGCGGCACCGGCACCGG
>CAIZGA010000262.1 GCA_903932385.1 uncultured Acidobacteriota bacterium | reverse complement strand
CGAGTGGGTCCACCCCGTCTGACTGGGCACGCCATTCTGGCCGCCAAGGCCGAGAACATGCCGCAGGACAACATCAAGCGCGCCATCCAGCGAGGGACGGGAGAGCTGGAAGGGGTCAGCTACGAAGAAATTACGTTTGAAGGCTACGGCCCGGGCGGCGTTGCGGTGATTGTGGAAGTGACCACCGACAATCGCAACCGCGCGGTGAGCGAAGTGCGTCATGCCTTCTCAAAAAACAACGGCAACCTGGGCGAGTCGAATTCGGTTTCGTGGATGTTCTCGAAGAAGGGCCTGCTCGTTGTGCCGAAGTCGGCCATCGATGAAGAGAAGCTGACGGAGATTGTGCTCGAGTCCGGCGCCGACGACCTGAACGACGAAGGCGACCACTGGGAAGTGTTGACCGACCCGAAGGCATTTGACGGCGTTCTGGCCGCGGTGAAGGCCGCCGGCATCACGCCCGACGTGGCCGAGGTGACCATGGTGGCCAGCACCTACACCAAGCTGGAAGGCGCACAGGCCAACGCGATGATGCGTTTGCTGGAAGTGCTGGAAGACTTGGACGACACGCAGAATGTCTACTCCAACTTTGACATGGATGCGGTGGAAGAAGTGGCAGGCTGAGCCGGTAAGCAAATGGAATGAGGTCAGCCGCCATCACGGCGGCTTTCTTCTGTAAGGATGTTCGGGCCAGGATGAATTTTCAGTCGCAGCGAAATTTAATGACTCAGGATACGAGAGGAACGCGCGTGAAGAAGATTGTTGCACTCACACTGATGGCTGCCATGGCATGCGTTGCACAAGCGCAATCGGGATCAACAGCCTCTATGGTTCTTTCTCCGGTGGAGCAGGTTGCCTCGCACCCGACGTGGGAATACGGCATCTTAGGCCAGGGCGGCACCGGCGTCACCGAAGACCGAAACGGATTCAAATTCGCGATGGCCGGCATTCACGTGGGCCGCGTGCTGACGCATCCGCTGCTGAACGGAAAATTGCGCGGTACGTTTGAATATTCTGTGGAGCTGTTTCCGTTCTGGCAGTCGTATACGCCGGTCTTCCAGCGTGAGAGCTGCACGGAACCGGCCAGCACGCTCATCTGCTCGGCACCGTATAACGTTGGCGGCACCTACACCGGTGTTTCGCTCACGCCCTTCCAGTTGCGTTGGAACCTGACCAGCGGCAAGAAAGTGATGCCGTGGGTGCAGGGCGCAGGCGGTCTTATCTGGACCAACCACAAGTACCCGGCATTTCCTGCGGCAGGCTCGCCCATCAACCTGACCAACGACGGCCCCAATGCAGACGCCAGCGTGTGGAACTTTACTCCGCAGGGCGGTGTGGGCGTGCATTACTTTATCCGGCCCAAGCGTTCGATTGATATCGGCGCGAATGCCATTCACATTTCCAGCGCCAGCCTGGGCGACCGCAATCCCGGCGTGAATGCGACCATCATGTTTACGCTTGGCTACACACTTTGGAAATAGAGCGAAGCAAACTGCAGCGCCGAAACGCGCATCTGATTTAGAGATTGAAAGTTGATGTGCAGCAATGAACACCGAAGCATTGGTTGAATGCGTCCCCAATTTTTCTGAGGGTGCCGATGAATCCCGAGTGCGGCAGATTATCGCCGCCATGCATGTGGAGGGAGTGCGGCTGTTGGACTGGTCGCGCGATGCCGACCACAACCGCAGCGTAGTCACCATTGCCGGCCCGGCCAATGCAGTTCGTGAAGCGGCCATCCGCGCCGCCGGGAAGGCTGCAGAATTAATTGACCTGACACAGCAGCAGGGAGTCCACCCGCGCATCGGTGCGGCCGATGTGATTCCATTTGTCCCGCTGGGAGATATGAAGCTGGACCAGTGCGCTTTGCTGGCAAGGCAGGCGGGACTGGAAATCTGGAAGCGTTATGGCGTGCCGGTTTATTTTTATGAAGCGGCAGCAGCGAGGCCCGATCGCGTCAATCTGGAAGAAGTTCGTCGCGGACAGTTTGAAGGCCTGCGCGATGCGGTGAAGAAAGACGTGATTCGCCGCCCCGATGTTGGTGGTCCCGATTTGCATCCCACGGCCGGTGCCAGTGCCGTAGGCGCGCGACCGTTTCTGGTGGCCTTCAACGTCTATCTTGACCAGCCGGATGTGGGGATTGCCCGCGGCATCGCCCGTGCCATTCGGGCCTCTTCCGGCGGCATGCAGGGAGTGAAGGCGATGGGCGTTCTGGCCAATGGGCGCGCTCAGATCAGCATGAATATCACCAACTACCGCGCCACGCCGATCGGCGAGGTGTATGCGCGGGTGAAGCAGCTGGCCGCCGACCAGGGGGCAGCCATTGTCGAGTCGGAACTGATTGGATTAATTCCTGCCGACGCCTACGAGCCGGAAAGCGAATGGGCGCGTCTAATAAAACAGGCGGGTACTGCCGATGGCGGTTTTGATCCGGAACGCAAAATTCTGGAGCGCATGCTGGAGCATCCGCTGCCGTGGCCGGAGTAAACCACAGCCAGTCGTATTGAAATGAATGTTTGGCCGACATGAATCCGTGCCGGTACAATTTCTGTTGTGAACCAAACCGCCGCATCGTATCTGCGGCCAGAACCCGCAAGACCCTAAAGTTGCAAGGAGCAATATCCCTATGAACCTGCGGAAATCCGCTATGACTGCAACACTCGCCCTGCTGATGACAGCCGGCACGGCCATGTCGCCTGCCGCTGAACTCAGCTCTGACGCCAAGGCCTCCATCCCCCACGATGTGCAGCAGCTGATTGCGCTCGACTATCGCGCGATGCAAAACTCGCCCGTGGCCATGAGCATGAAGGACAAGCTGATGCCGCCGGAGTTGAAGTCGTTTGAAAACGCGCTGCGTACTTCGGGACTCGACGTCAGCAAAGATGTCGACGTGCTGGTCTTCGCCGCCTTCCGCTCCAAGCTGGCCAGTTCCACCGGCACCGG
>CAIZGA010000261.1 GCA_903932385.1 uncultured Acidobacteriota bacterium | reverse complement strand
TCAACCTTGCGTTCGTACTGCGTTTGTCCGGCGGCGTTTGCTGCAGTGCCGCATCTTCTCTGGTCTTGCAAAAACTTTTCGTGCGAAAACTTTTCAGTCCGCCGCCGTGGGTTCTTCTTCCTCTGCGTGGCTGGCCTGCAACTCCTTCAGGCTGGTGCTGTACTGTCCCAGCGTTCCGGAGGTGAATAACGTGTCGCCACTCGGCAGTACCATGTCCTGCCGCTGCGTTGCGTTTTCAATCTGCACCAGCAGGTTCTGCGTCAGCCGCGGTTCCACATGCTGCTCGTTTCCCGCCAGCAATTCCATTCGGCTCATGCTGTAACCCGGCGTCAGCCGCTGAATTTCATCCAGCACCGCGAACGCATCAAACGGGCTCAGCTTCGGTTCCAGATGGTTCGCCGCTAGCCACACAGCGTGACGGTCGGCCTCGCCGGATTCAGCGCCTCGGCTCTGTCCCATGTCGGCATGGCCGCCGCTGCCAAAGTGAACCAGCTTGCCAATCTCCGCGCCCATGCGGTCGGCAATGCGAATAATCAATTCCAAATCGCTGCGGACGCCCGCGCAGTCTCCGGCTTTTTTCACCAACTGCAAATCGCCGTAGCTGTTGGTTACCGTGCCGCTTTTTTCGTAGAGGTTCGCCGCCGGCAACACAATCTCCGCCAGCTTCGCCGTCTCGGTCATGAACATGTCCTGCACAATCAAAAATGTTCCGCGCAATTTTTCCGGCGCAATGTTGTACCGCGCCAATGGGTTCGCGCCCACCACGTACATCGCCTTCAGATGTCCGGCATCGGCCGCGTCAAACATCTCCAGCAGATTCAGGCCAGGCTCCGCCGGCAGCGTCGATCCATACTCCTGCAGAAAATGGCTGGGCTGCATCCACGGTGTGTAGCCGGGCAGCGCATCAGGCAGCAGACCCATGTCCGCCGCGCCGCGCGAGTTCACGTAATCACTCAGCAACGCAATCTTCGCATTCGGGTGCTGCACGGTGAACTTCACCATCGCATCCAGCGCCGCGCCGCGAATGTCAGTGCTGCTAATCAGCACCACCAACTCTGCTTCATTCTGCAGCGACTGCCGCAACTCATCCAGCGCTGCGGTGCTCGCGCCAATCGCACTGGCCGCAGCATCGTCACCGGCAAGATAATTCGCCAGCGGTCCGTAGCCGAAGTGCGATATCTCCACGAACTTTTTCGCCTGCCGACGCAGCTTGATGCGTTCATGGTTGGCGATATACAACCGCGCCTGGTTCAGCCGCACATTGGTGCGCAGGTTCCACGCCAGTGCCGGGTGCTGCTCGGTCGGGTTGCCGCCAATGACCAGAATCGCCGGTGAACTCTGCGTCGTGCGCAGCGAGGCCGTCTTGCCGCTGGTCCCGGTCAGCGCCTGTGCGAAACCCATGTAGTCGGCCGTACGGTGGTGGTCAATGTTGTTGGTGCCCAGCACCGTGCGCGCAAATTTTTGCAGCAGGTAGGCTTCTTCATTGGTGATGCGATTGGAACCAATCACGCCGATGCTGTGTCCGCCGTTGGTGTCGCGAATCTCGCGCAGCCGTTTGCCGGCATGGTCCAGCGCCTGCTCCCAGCTCACCGGCCGCAGTGTGCCAT
>CAIZGA010000260.1 GCA_903932385.1 uncultured Acidobacteriota bacterium | reverse complement strand
TTCTTTAACAGTGGATGCAAGTCGTTAGGGCTCCATCTCCAGTTTACTGTGTGCGGCCTGCGGGGCGACACAGCGGCGAACTTCGGATGAATATTTCGTTACCGCCGGAAAAATTCATCGCAATTCACGGAACTATTTATTTTGAAAATCGTAGCGGCCATTTTGCGGAACTGAAGCGGGAACCGTGGCGTAACTGTCTATGCGAGCCGCAGAGCAGCGCCCGCACAAGGAGACACTTTCATGAACCGCAAAATTTTTGTCCGCAAGAACTTTATCGCCTCAGCCATGATTGCAACCACGCTCGCAGCCACACTCGCCACTGGTCCCGCGCGGGCAGAAAACGCCCACTGGCTCAGCAACGGCAGCAAGACCGCCGTGGCCCGCGCCCCCAAGTCCGTCGCCGGCAGCAACGTTTTTCCCGTGCGCGACGCCGCTGTTGCCGTTACGCCGAACGCCGTGCGCGTCAGCTTCCACAATTGGGAAATGTTGCCGCACTACATCCGCATTGAAGGCCGCGAGGTCCGCCTGGAACCGAACTCCACACGCACCTTCGACATTCCCTACGGCACACCGGTGTACGTTTCGCGCAACACCCGCACCCGCGCCGCCGGTACAGTCCTGATGAGTGCCACCGATTATTTCGCCGGCACCACCATTCAGGTCGACTAATCGCGTTACCACCGCAGCGCAGAAACGCAGCGTGCGTTTATCCTGTTGATATGGCAAACAGCACGATTCGAAATATCTGCGTCTTCTGCGCATCGGCAGTGGGCACGCGGCCGGAGTACGCCGAGGCCGCCAAAGAGTTGGGCACCACACTCGCTGCGCAGGGCATCGGCCTCATCTACGGCGGCGCCAGCGTTGGCCTAATGGGCGTAGTCGCCGATGCAACCCTGGCCGGCTGTGGTCGCGTAGTCGGAGTCATCCCGCATGTGTTGGTGGATCTCGAAGTTGCGCACGCCGGCGTCACCGAACTCCACGTAGTCGAGACCATGCACGAACGAAAAGCCATGATGGGCCAATTGGCGGATGGCTTTCTCATCCTGCCGGGCGGCTTCGGCACTTTTGAAGAATTGTATGAAGTGCTCGCCTGGCAGACTCTCCGCCTGCACAGCAAAAATATTGTATTGCTGAACACAGCAGGTTTTTATGATCCCATGCTCGCTTTCCTCGACCACTGCGTCACCGAGGGCGTGCTCACCGAACAGAAGCGTCGCATCCTGCTGGTTGCCAACACCGTGCCGGAAGCGATGCAGCTTCTCGCCGGTGCATAGTAGCTGAATCGCGCTGACCAATTCGTGCATCATATTAACTATGCCTACTTTGTACGACCCCATCCGCATTGGAACTCTTGAACTGCCCAATCGTATTTTCATGTCGCCGCTCACGCGGCTTCGCGGCACTGCAGACCACAACCCCACCGCGCTGCAGGCTGAGTATTACAGCCAGCGCGCCACCGCCGGCCTCATCATTTCAGAAGGCACGCCGGTCGACCCCATGGGCGTGGGCTACGCGAATGTCCCCGGCATTTGGAGCGAGCAGCAAACCGCCGGCTGGCGTCCCGTCACCGACGCCGTACACGCTGCCGGTGGCCGCATCTTCGCGCAGATCTGGCACGTCGGTCGCATCTCGCACAGTTCATTTCTCGGCGGAAAACTTCCGGTCGCGCCCAGCGCAATTGCCGCCAAAGGCCACGTCAGCCTCATCCGTCCCATCACGGAATTTGAAACGCCGCGTGCGCTGGAAACTTCCGAGCTGCCAGCCATCGTCGAGGCCTTCCGTCGCGGCGCAGCCAACGCCAAGGCCGCCGGTTTTGACGGCGTAGAACTGCACGGCGCCAACGGCTATCTGCTCGACCAGTTTCTGCAGGACTCCACCAACAAACGCACCGATGCTTACGGCGGCACCATCGAGAACCGCGCCCGCCTGATGCTCGAGTGCGCCGATGCAGCCATCTCTGTTTTCGGCTCTGGCCGCGTGGCCATGCATCTCGCTCCGCGTTGCGATGCACACGACATGGGCGACTCCAACCCCGCCGCCACCTTCGGCTACGTTGCCCGCGAACTCGGCCGCCGCAAACTTGCCTTCCTCTGCCTGCGCGAACACACTGCGCCAGATAGTTTGCTGCCGCTTATCAAGCGTGAGTTTGGCGGAGTTGTAATTGCGAACGAGGGATTTACACGCGAGAGCGCGGAGCAGATTGTTGCCGACGGCATTGCCGATGGTGTTGCCTTCGGCAAGCTCTTCATCTCGAACCCGGACCTGCCGCGCCGCCTTGCAGAGAAGGCTCCGCTGAACCAGTTCGACACGCAGACCTTCTACTCGCACGATGCAGCCGGTTACACCGACTATCCGGCGCTGGGTGAACTCGCAGCCGACTGACACGCCTCGCACTGGCACTGCCGCCGCAGATATTCCCAGGAATAGATGCCGCTCTGGTGGCCGTCATTCCAGTCAAAACGAATGGCATAGCGTCCCACCGGCGTCACTTCTTTCGGCGCGGGTGGGGCCTCAAACATTGGCAGCAGCTGCGCCGGTTTCGGTTTGGCCACGCCCGGCGCACGGCCTGTGGCTTCGCGTTCCTCGTGGCAGGTGGCGCAGGGGCAGGCATTGCGCAGCCACGCAAAACTCCACGCACTCTGGTGCCCGTCGGCCCACTCGATTTCCATTCCGGTGCCCTGCGTTTTTTTCACGCGGACATTTTTCGGCAGCATCGCCTCCGCCGGTAACTCGCGTTCCTGCCGCTGCTTTGCGGCCTTCTCTGCACTGACGAATTGAATTCCTTCGTGGCTCATTGGTTTTCCTTTTGCTTGCGGTGCAGCCCGTCAAAATAAATCTTCAAAATAAAAATTGAAACTGACAATGCCAGCGTCACGCTATTGGATGCAATCAACGGCATGGAGTGCTCGAAAATTCCATACACCAGCCACAGCGCCAGACCGATGGAGAGCA
>CAIZGA010000259.1 GCA_903932385.1 uncultured Acidobacteriota bacterium | reverse complement strand
CGCAAAATTCAATACGAACATCCGATCTACTCTCCAACCGCCGTCGCGGCTCAGGAACATCATTCCGAAGTTAGTGGAACATCGCAACGAGTTCATTTTTGCGGAGCCTATTGGGGATATGGATTTCACGAAGACGGCTTGAACTCGGCGATACGTGTGGCGAAAGCGCTGGGTGTGGAGTGGGCGCAATGATGGAGTCGGGAATTTATGCAGGCACGTTGCGGCATCGCAGGATGCTGCCGCGGCGGCATGAATTCACTTATCCAATATTTCTTGCGTTGCTGGATATTGATCGACTGCCGGAGTTGATGCGCGTCTCGCCGTTGGCGAGTTACAACTGCGCCAACGTTGTCAGCTACCAGGAGCGGGACCATTTCGGCGATGTAACGCTACCGATGCGGGAGCGGCTGTGCCGCGATGCTGAGATGCAGGCGGTTGCGAAGCCCGAGGGGCCGGTCTTCATGCTGACGCATCTGCGAACGTTTGGATATAACTTCAATCCCGTTTCATTCTTTTATTGCTATCGCGATGGGGAATTCAATTCTGTGATGGCGGAAGTGAACAATACGTTTGCAGAGTCGCAGAATTATTGGTTGACGAAGCCGGTGGCTGATTCTGCGAGGAGCAAGCGGTATCGCTTCGAAAAGAAATTTCATGTATCTCCGTTTATGGCGATGGAACAAGAGTATGACTGGACATTTACCGCGCCGGGCGACGAGATTGTGGTGGAGTGCATGAATTTAGAAAAGGGCGAAGTTGTTTTCGATTCGTCGATGCGATTGCAGCGCAGGGAATGGAGTCGCCGCGAGCTGCATCGGGCATTGCTGCAGTATCCGTTGATGACGGCGCGTGTGATTGCCGGCATCCATTGGCAGGCAGTGCGATTGCTGATGAAAGGCGTGCCAAGCGTTGCACATCCGGGAGCGGGAAAATTTACGCCACGAAATTCGCGTGACTTCGGCGCATCGTGGAAGGCATAGAAAATTGTTGGAGATGAATTATGGCAGATACAGCACAGGGAATTACAGGTAAGTTGCAGGATGGAAGCACGGCGACGATGAAGCAGACGTTGTCGCAGCGGCTGTTTTACGCGTCGCTGGCGGGGCTGAAGGGATGCCAACTTACCGTGCGCGATGGTGAGAAGGTAATGCAGTTCGGCGAGGCTGACAGTGAATTGAAGGCGACGCTTGTTGTCCATCGTGATCGTTTTTATACGCGGGCTGTACTGGGCGGCGACATAGGCGTGGGCGAAGCGTACATGGACGGGGACTGGAGTTCGCCGGATGTGGTGAGCGTGGTTCGCGCGGCGGTGCGGAATACGCAAGAGCTGGATGCACAGCACCGTGTGATTTCGGCGATGACGCGCACGTTGAATTTCTTTCGGCATCTGCGGAATGACAATACTGAAACCGGAAGCCGCAAGAATATTTCTTACCACTACGATTTGGGCAATGAGTTTTACAGCACGTTTCTGGATCCCTCAATGGCCTACTCCTGCGCATATTACGAGACGCCGGAGGACAGCCTGGAGGAGGCGCAGCAGAGAAAGTTCGATGTAATTTGCCGCAAGCTGGATTTGCAGGCGGGGGACCACCTGCTGGAGATTGGCACGGGCTGGGGCGGGTTTGCTGCGTATGCGGCGACGAAGTACGGCTGCCGGATTACAACAACAACCATCAGCCGCGAGCAATATCTTTTCAGCGAGCAACGCTTTGCGCCGTTGATTGCCGCAGGCGCGCAGATTGAATTGCTGCAGATGGATTATCGCAAACTGACGGGCGTCTTCGACAAGATTGTAAGCATTGAGATGTTCGAGGCTGTCGGCCACAAACATTACGATGAATTCTTTGGCGCGTGCGACAGGATGCTGCGGCCCAATGGAAAAATGCTGCTGCAGACCATCACCATGAATGAAGCGCATTTCCGCGAGTACTTGCGACAGAGCGATTGGATAAAAAAATATATATTTCCTGGCGCGGAGCTGGCTTCAGTTTCTGAAATGCTGCGTTCGATGGCGCGTGTGGGAACAATGCAGATGGCGAACCTGGAAGAGATCGGCGAGCATTATGCGTTGACGTTGCGCGAATGGCGGCGGCGATTTATGTTGCGGTTGGAAGATGTTCGCCGCTTCGGATTCGATGAGCGCTTT
>CAIZGA010000258.1 GCA_903932385.1 uncultured Acidobacteriota bacterium | reverse complement strand
CCTTGGGCCAGCTCTTGGGCTCCCACTTGGAATTGTTGAAGGTCGACACATCGTTCTTGCGGACGCGGTCCATCAGTTGGCCGAAGAACTCCTTCAGCCAGCCCAGCGCCAGCTCGGCATCCAGCGCACGTGCTGCGGTGCGGCCCAGTGTCGAGAACAACGCATCTACCGGTACGCCCAGCTTGCCCAGCGTCGCGCCTACAATTTCCTTCACATCGGCGCGGCCTGAAGCGTAGCCAACAATCAGGCGGCTCAGCGGTCCCACTTCCATCGCGTGGTCCTTCCAGCGCGGCGTCTTCAGGAACGAGTACTTCTCGTATCCTTCCAGCGTCTCGAAGGGAGGCTTGGGTCCGCTGTACTTGATGTTGGTTTCGCCGGCCCACGGGTGCACGCCTTCCTTGTCGCCTTCCTTGTACGTGTACCAGGAGTGCGCAATGTATTCCTTGATCTCCTGCGTGTCCTTCGCGTTGACCGGATACACAGTGCTCAGGTCGCGGTTTAACACGGCGCCTCGCGGATACTTGAACGTGCTCGGATCGCCGTAACCCTGCGTCGGGAACTCGCCATAGCAGAGGTAGTTGTGCAGTCCGCCGCCGTACTTCGACCAGTCCTTGTAGAACGAGGCCACGGCCAGCACGTCGGGGATGTACACCTCATTGACGAATTCTTCCGCCTGATCAATCAGGCTCGCCACCAGGTTCAGCCGCTCGTTGTTAATCGCGCCGACTTCATTCGGGTTGATCGAGCAAGGCACGCCGCCCACCAGATAATTCGGGTGCGGGTTCTTGCCGCCGAACACGGCGTGGATCTTGACGAGCTCTTTCTGCCAGGCCAGCGCGTCCAGATAGTGCGCCACGGCAATCAGGTTCACTTCCGGAGGCAGCTTGTACGCCGGGTGTCCCCAATAGGCATTGGCAAAGATGCCGAGACCAGCCGCAGCCAGCTTCTTCACCTTTTCCTGCACTTCGGTAAAGTATGCCGGTGTGTTCTTGTCCCACTTGGAGAAGCTCTGCGCCAGTTCAGCGGCCTTCTTCGGGTCGGCCTTCAGGCAGTTCACCACGTCCACCCAGTCCAGCGCGTGCAGGTGGTAGAAGTGGACCACGTGGTCCTGAACATACTGAGCAGTCAGCATGATGTTACGGATCAGCTCCGCCGTCGGCGGTACGCTGATACCAATCGCGTCTTCAACCGAGCGTACGCTGGCCAACGCGTGTACCGTGGTACACACGCCGCAAACGCGCTCAACAAACGCCCAGGCGTCACGTGGGTCGCGGCCAATCAAAATCTTTTCCAGGCCGCGTACCATGGTGCCGGAACTGAACGCGTCTGTGATGACGCCATTCTCCACCACCGCTTCTACGCGGAGGTGGCCTTCAATTCGTGTTACTGGATCAACGACTATGCGTGCCATGGTCCCTCGCTATTCCTTCTGGTCATTCTTGTGTTCGTCTGCGATAACGCTCTTCTTGTTCACGCTGGTCATCACTGCATGTGCAGCCACGCCAGCCAGCGTCACCAGTCCAACCGCCGCGCCAACCGTGTCCGCCGTGCTTTCAATTCCAAAGCCCGGGAAACTCGGCAGGTGCTGATAGAACGGTCCGTTGTCCCAGAAGCCAGGCTCGCTGCATCCGATGCATCCGTGTCCGGACTGAATCGGATAGCTCGTGCCTTCGTTCCATTTCACAACTGAGCAAGCGTTGTAGGTCACCGGTCCGCGGCAGCCCATCTTGTACAGGCAATATCCCGCGCGGGCGCCTTCATCGTCCCACGACTCCACAAACAAGCCGGCGTCGTAATTCGGTCGGCGGTAGCAGGTGTCGTGTACGCGACGGCCATAGAACTCCTTCGGCCGACCCAGGTTGTCGAGCTCGGGTACGGTGCCCATCACCAGCAGGTGCGTCACCACGCCCATCATCACATCGGCAATCGGCGGGCAACCCGGTACGTTGATCACCGGCTTGTTCACCAGCTTGTGGATTGGCGTTGCACTGGTCGGGTTCGGCTTCGCGCTCTGCACGCAGCCATTCGATGCGCAACTGCCCCATGCAACTACAGCGGCTGCGTCTTTCGCCACGTCCTGCAGAATCGATTCTGCTGTCTTGCCGCCGATCATGCAGTACACGCCTTCGTCGGCCGTCGGCACAGAGCCTTCAACCAGCACGATGTACTTGCCCTTGTTCTTGGTGATCGTGTCTTGCAGGCATTTCTCAGCCTGGAATCCCGAAGCTGCCTGCAGTGTCTCGCTGTAATTCAGCGAGAGCACATCCAGCAGAACATCGGTCACGGTCGGGTGCGAAGCACGCAGGAACGACTCACTGCAACATGTACATTCCTGGAAGTGCATCCACACAACGGCCGGCTTCGTTTGCGT
>CAIZGA010000257.1 GCA_903932385.1 uncultured Acidobacteriota bacterium | reverse complement strand
CCAGGCCAATCCGGGCAACAGCAGCAATGGCAACGGTAATGGCAATAATCAGGGTCGCCGCCGCCAGGGCAAGCAGCGTCGCCAGCCGGCAGCTTTCGTCGGTCCCATGGACCACAGTTATCGCATCGCCAACGGCAATGTCGCAGAAGCGCCGCCGTCCACCATCCAGCTGAGCAATGGCAATGCCTACAAAGGCAATCACGGCAATGGCTACTCCAATGCCAATGGCAATGTGAACCACAACCACAATGGCTACAACAACGGAAATGGCAACGGCAACATCAACTACAACGTTGCCGATACGCCGCCGGCCCCGATTCGCGAAGACGCACCCACTCGCATCTTCTGCTATATCGAAGACCTCTTCTTCCTGGCAAAAATCAACGAAACCGCGCGCAAACTCGGCATCAAGGTGGAGTTTGTGAAGCAGGACCGCGACCTGCTTGCCGAGCTGGTTGAGCTGCCGGAAGAGTCCCGCCCCGGCCTGATTGTGTTCGATCTGAATACGCTCAACGTCAAGCCGCTCACGCTGATTCCCAAGCTGCGCTCCAAGATGAAGAAGTCCACTTCCATCATCGGGTTCGTCACGCACCTGCAGGGCGACCTGAAGTTGAAGGCCACCGAAGCTGGCTGTGACGTGGTCATGCCGCGCTCTGCCTTCTCGCAGAACCTTCCCAACCTGCTGCGCCGCTACGGCCTGGAAGAAGAAGAAAACGAAATGCAGCCGTTTTAAATCTTCCACAAAATACAAAAGGCCCGCATCGCGTCATCGCCATGCGGGCCTTTGTGTATTTATTTGCGAAGATTATCCCGGAGGCCAGCTCATTGCGCGTCCGCCCAGCAGATGCAGATGCAGATGGTCTACCGTCTGTCCGCCGTCGGCACCGGTGTTGATGACCACGCGATAGCCCTTGCCCAGCCCCAGCGTCGCGGCCAGCTTTGTCGCGGTCGCCATCAACTCGCCCAGCAGTGCCGTGTCTGCGGCATCGGCATGGTCCAGCGACGCAATGTGTTTGCGCGGCACCAGCAGCACATGCGTCGGCGCCTGCGGATGAATATCGCTGAAGGCGTAGCTCGTCTCGTCTTCATAAACTTTTTTTGACGGGATGGCCCCGGAAACAATCTTGCAGAACAGGCAGTCGCTCATGCCGGCAATTCTAAATGGATTCCGCTGCAAATACACCGGTACCTTCGGCTATCGCCGCCGGATGCGAACGAGTCCAATCTGCTGTATGCTGCAATTTCAGAACTCGTAATACCCATGCACGCTTGCTCCGCCACTGTCGCAGAGAAAGAACCAGGTCAAAGAGAGAATGCCAAGCATCCATCAACGAGCCCAACGTTTGAGCCACGCCACTTCTATGCCAATTCGCAAGCTGTGCATGACTGCCGCTGTCTTCTTCCTCGCCGCGTCGCCCGCGTTGTTGTTGGCGGAAGCAAATGCCGCGGCCTCGCAACCGGCAGACACTGTGCTGCTGGACGCAATGAAGAAGGAACTGCATCGCGCCATGACCACGCTGGGCAAAACCGGCAGCGACGCCGCCAATCCGGCCATGACTCCCTACTTCATGAGCTACGACGTGGCCGACGCCTGGACCACCAGCATCACCGCGCAATACGGTGCCGTACTTAATTCTGAACAGGGCCACTCGCGCGATGTGGATGTGCAGGTGCGCATCGGCGACCCCAAGCTCGACAACACCCACGGCACGCATCGCAGCTCCGCCATCAACTCGGTCACGCTGCCGCTGGCCGATGATATTCCCGCCATCGAACACACATTATGGTGGGCCACCAATCGCGGCTACGGCAACGCGCTGGCCACCTACCTCACCGTGAAAACGGAAACGCAGGTTCGCGCCAAAGAAGAAGACACCTCGCCGGATTTTTCCATCGCACCGCCGGTCACTTCCATTGAACCCGCCGTGAAGCCCGCAACCGTCGACAGAAAATTGTGGGAAGAAAAACTCAGCCGCCTCTCCGGCATCTTCAAACAGTACCCGCACGTTTTTTCCAGCAGCATCTCCATGAGCGTGCAGGATGAGACAGACTATCTGGTCTCCAGCGAAGGCAGCGTTGTCACCACGCCGTACCCGCTCACGCGTCTGATTATTTTCTGCTCCACTCGCGCCGATGACGGCATGGACCTCTATCGCGAAGAAACGTTTGAAGCGCGCACGCCCGATGGCCTTCCCGATGATGCCACCATCACCGCCACCATCAATCGGCTGGCGCGTGAACTGGAAGCCTTGCGCGTGGCCCCGGTCACTCAGCCCTTCAACGGCCCGGCAATTCTTTCCGGACGCGCCGCTGCCGTCTTCTTCCATGAAGTGCTCGGCCATCGTCTCGAAGGCCAACGCCAGCGCGGCGACGAAGAGGGCCAGACCTTCACCAAGGACCTCGGCAAGCAAATTCTGCCGCCCTTCCTCAGCGTTTCCGACAACCCGACTCTCGCCAGCTTCAACGGCATCGCACTCAGCGGCCACTATAGTCACGATGATGAAGGCCAGCCCGCGCGCGATGTCGACCTCATCCAGAACGGCGTGCTGAAAACATTTTTGATGTCGCGTCAGCCCATCGCCAGCTTTGCCGACTCCAACGGCCACGGTCGCGCGCAGACCGGTTACATGCCCACCGGCCGCCAGGGCAATCTCATCGTCAGCTCCACCAACCAGGTGCCCGATGCAAAACTTCGCCAGATGTTGATTGACGAAGCAAAGAAACAGGGCAAGCCGTACGGTCTTTTCTTTGAAGATATTTCGTCGGGCTTCGCCGTCACCACGCGCCGCTCGCCGCAGGCATATTCCGTCGTGCCGCTCATGGTCTATCGCGTGTATGTGGATGGCCGCCCCGATGAACTCGTGCGCGGCGTCAGCATCGTCGG
This sequence comes from uncultured Acidobacteriota bacterium, assembly GCA_903932385.1. GTDB lineage: Bacteria > Acidobacteriota > Terriglobia > Terriglobales > Acidobacteriaceae > CAIZGA01. The sequence goes on along the minus strand of CAIZGA010000257.1, from coordinate 2,296 downwards.
CACGCCGCTGGCATCGCTCAATCGCATCGTCGTCACCGGAGACAAGCAGGATGTTTTCAACGGCGACTGCGGCGCGGAGTCGGGCAGCATTCCCGTCTCGGCGATTGCACCCGCCATGCTCGTCTCTGAAATGGAAACGCAGAAGCAGGCGCAGGGCACTGCCAAGCCGCCCATCCTGCCGCCGCCGGCCGCAGACAACAGCACCGGCAAGGAGAGCGCGAAATGATGAGTCACTTTAAAATTCGCACCGCATTGTTTGCCGCCGCTCTGCTCGTGGTTTCTCCACTGCTCCTCGCGCAGAATGCATCGACAGCCATTCCCACGGATGACCCCGTCCTCAAGGCCATGCAGATGGAACTCGCCCGTTCGCAGGCCAAGCTGCAGTTGCCCGGCCAGTTGAAGCCGTACTTCATTCAGTACCGCGTGGAAGACCTCGACTCCTACGATGCGCGTGCCGACTTCGGTGCCGTCTCGCAGGAGCATGCCAATCATCAGCGCGCGGTGCGTGTGGAAGTTCGCGTCGGCGACTACAACCGAGACAGCTCCACCGGTCGCGGCGACGGCACCCTGGTGCTCACTTCGCCAGACAACAATATAGATGCGCTGCGTTTCTCTCTCTGGAACGCAACCGACATGGCCTACAAGAGTGCCGTGCAGCAATACACCAACAAACTCGCCAAGCTCAAGGGATTTGAAGTCCCGCCCTCATATGACGACTTCTCGCATGAGAAACCGGTCATCCACATTGAGCCGCTGGCGCATATGGACTACGACCGCGAAGCGTGGAAGAAACGCATCGAACACACCAGCGGCCTCTTTCTGCATGACGCGGAACTCGGCAGCTTCGCCGACCAGATTCAGTACTCCATCTCCAGCGTCAGCGCGCAGGTGTTGAACCGTTACACCATCAACACTGAGGGCAGCGTGGTGCGCGAATCGCGTCCCATCTATCGCGTCACCGCGGGCGTGGGTACGCAGGCCGGCGACGGCATGCACCTCGACCGCTCCTACGGCGCCTCGGCGCTCACTGCCTCCGCGCTCGATAGCGCAGCCGTGGTGGATAAAAAAGTCGGAGAGCTGCTCATCGCTCTGCGTGACCTGAGCAACGCGCCCGTTGTCAGCGAACAATATTACGGCCCGGTATTTTTCACGGGCGATGCCGCCAGTGATATTTTCACCGAGCTCTTCGCGCCCAATGTTGAAGCCGACCGACCCGACCTCGGCACCACCGCACGCACGCAGGGCGAATACACCTCCAGCTACAAACAGCGCGTGCTGCCCAACTTCCTCAACGTTGTCGACGATCCGACGCTGAAGACCTGGCAGGGCAAGCAACTCATCGGCGCGTATGAAGTGGACGATGAAGCCGTGCCCGCGCAAAAACTCGATGTGGTAGCGCATGGCTTGCTGCAGAATTACGACATCTGCCGCGAGCCGGTGCGCGACTTCCCGCAATCCAACGGCCACGGCCGCGCCGCCATTGCCGCCGCTTCGCGTTCGCTGGTCGGCGTGCTGGTGGTGCGTTCCTCCGCGCCGCAATCCAAACAGGCCATGCAGCAGAAGTTGATCAGTGAAGCGAAAGACGCCGGCCTCGACAGCTACTACGTTGCCGATACGCTCGGTTCGCAACTCGCGCCGCGCATGCTCTACCGCGTCAACGTGGCCGACGGCAAACGCGAACTCGTCCGCGGCGCAGTCTTCGATGAACTCGACCAGCGCAGCCTGCGCACAGAAATCACCGCCGCCGGCGACGACGCCTATGTCGACAACTTCCTCGACAATGAACACGGCGATGTGCCCGTCACCATCATCGCGCCGTCGTTGCTCTTCCAGGAAATCGGCGTGAAACGCGCCACCGAGGAACAGCAAAAACTGCCCTACTACCCGCCACCGTCGGTAACTGCGAAGAATTAAATTTTCAGGAATGGGATGCGGCTGAAGTTTCTACTTCGGCCGCTTCTGCTTTTAATGCATCAATCCAGCCGCACCAGAAACGCATCCACCGTCGGTTCGCCCGTGTGGATGGAGCTCGCCACCTGCACCGCATTCTGCCGGTCCAGCGTTTGCGACTTGTACCTCACCCAGTAACCGGTGTCGCCGGGGAACTCAATCACCGTCGAACTCGCGTAGCTGGTCAGTAGGTCGTGCTTCAGTTGGATGGCGTGGTGCTCCTGCTGAAACGCGCCAACCTGTACGCACCAGTGTCCGGGCTTCCATGCATTGTCCGGCCAGCGCAGCACATCAATCCTCACCTTCGCCGTGCCTTTCATGTAGACGCCGGTTTCGCGCGCCGCTG
>CAIZGA010000256.1 GCA_903932385.1 uncultured Acidobacteriota bacterium | reverse complement strand
TTTTACGACCTAAAAGAACTGGGAATCTCCTGAGCCGAGGCGATTTCAAGTATAGCGCAATACCTGCTCAGACAGGAAGTATTGCGTTTAGCAAATAGACGAGCAAATTACGCTTATCGAGCAGAAAGTTCGCCCAAGGCTGGAGTGAGGTAGTTTGGCACAAGCTATTGAAACCATCATCCAAATGCGTAAAGAGATTATGACCGTTTTAGGCTTAATTTTCCGAATGTCTCGGAACCAGGTCGTGTCGGTTTCTTTGCCGTACCTAGATGATGACGGATGGGGGTACGTTTTTGCGACCGATGGATGGTTTGAGCGGCGACTATTTAGCGACGAAGTCGAAGCTCTAAGTCACTACAAGGCGACTACGACAGGCCTTTCACTCGGGTCGCCGAGTATTTCGTTTCAGAACTTGCCCATTGACGTCGCTTGTCAACTGCGCGAACAATCAGATTACGACCATTACGTAAAGGTAGTCGGTTAAGTCTTGCTCTTTTTTGGGATTTATTTTCGATTCCGCGCCGACGACTAAATTGAAATGAGCTTATTAGCGAATCCCAGGCCACGCCGTTCATCCACGATTTCCGATGTGATTATAGCCGCACACAGAGATGGGCCATTCGAATCTGGAATCCCACCTTCGCGACCATGTGGCACCGAACAATCCGTTCGAAAGGCTTCCTCTCAAACAAGACCGCGCTTGCGATGGTGTTTAAGCTGGTCGACGGCGCCCAGAAAAGCTGGCGTCGGCTCGATGGCCACAACCAATTGCCAAAATTCATCCAAGGTGTAAAGTTTACCGATAGCATCGAGGCCGTCAGGCAAGATGCTCAAACCGCTGCCGCCTGACCTCGCTCATCGCCAAGATTTGGCGTTAGCTCCAGCCGTGACTCCGGTAGGCTCTGTCGCTCACTCATGTTTAGACGATGATAGTACTGCATAGACAGTTGCTTTGCCGCCATGTCCTTCGTCCGTCGCCGTAGTCACATGCTGGAGCGTATAGCAATCGCTACATAAATCGTTGGCATTTTATAAGCGGAAAATACGCTCGCTCTAGCAGGGAAGGAGAGTGGCAATGACGCTTGGCAAGGTGCGCCTGAATAGTTCGCTCGGACCGATTGTTTCGTCGGAGCACCTAGCGTCGGGAGCGATGCCGGCATTGTCCGAACTCGAGTTCGGCATGATCCTTCTCGACCACGCCTTCGAGCGCTGGATGGTTCGCTGCATGGCCGCGGCCGGCGTGCCTAATCTGTCGCCGCTCGATGTCTTGGTGCTGCATACCATTGCCCATCGCGCTCGCGCTAAAAGCGTGGCCGACATCTGCCTTGTCCTCAATATCGAGGACATGCATCTTGTAACTTATTCTCTGAAAAAGCTCGATGCGCACAAGTTGCTCACCTCTGGCCGGGTTGGCAGTGAAAAGACCGTCAGCCTCACTCGCAAAGGCGATCAGGCCGCGCAACGATATTGCAAAATACGAGAAGCCTTGCTGGTCAAATCGGCGAAAAGCGTCGGTTCTGACTCGCGGGGGCTGTCCGAGATAGCCGGATTGATGCGGGCGCTCTCTGGACATTACGATCGGGCAGCGCGCGCGGCGGGGAGTTTGTGAAATACCCAAACTTTCTGAGCCAGTTGCGAAAACTGAGCTAGCACGTAGCGCGGCTCTGTAACGGAATGTATTACTATAATATGTGGTGGGTGCGGTCAGGCTGCGACTAGGCCGCGTACTCATTAATCGAGGTCGGTGAGTGCCCAACTGGTGCAACGCAGCGTTGTGCCATTCGCGTCGTTTTTGGCGGTGGTCGCCCAACTCGGGAGCGCATTCCGATAACCAGAACAAGAAATCAGGTAACTGCCCAGGTTATCTCCCGGCACCGTGATTTTTAGCGGATTTTTGTGGACGCGTGAAGCGCTTTCCGATTCAAGAATCGGATGGTCACTGAATCGCCAGATGCTGCGTC
>CAIZGA010000255.1 GCA_903932385.1 uncultured Acidobacteriota bacterium | reverse complement strand
TACGGCATCGACAAGCCCGACCTGCGGCTGCCGGCGATGGTGGAGTGTGCTGAATTATTTACCGCGGAACAAGCGACAGTATTGCGGTTGGCTCCGGGTTCGCCGTTTGTGGCGATTCGCATTCCCGGCGTGGGTGAAATCTCCCGCAAGGAACGCGATGACGTGCGCGCGTTGTATCCGCCAAAGACGGTGCAGAGTGCCACCGTGGTGGATGATTTCAAGCGGCTGGAAAAATCTTTTCCGGAGGCAGTGGCGGAAATTCGCAAACGCACCGGCGCACAGGATGGCGACCTGCTGTATCTGGTGGGCGGCGCGACGACAATTTCATGGGACTTTGAGCAAGGCCGGTCGGTGGATGCTTCGGGTGCAAAACGCCTGAGCGTGCATCAGCGCACGGTGTACGAAATGGCCGGGCAGATTCGCCTGCTGCTGGCGCAGCGATTTGCAGACCGCCATAAAGCGTTTGAGAAAACCGGCTCGGCAGAGGACTACAAATTTCTCTGGGTCACTGACTTCCCCATGTATGAGTGGAATGAGGAGGCGCGCACCTGGGACGCAGCGCATCATCCTTTCACCTCGCCGCATGAGGAAGACATCAAGTCCGGGCTGCTGACCAGCGACAAGGGTGCTGTGCGTGCATTGGCGTATGACATCGTGCTGAACGGCATGGAGCTGGGTTCGGGCAGCATTCGTATTTCGCGGCAGGATGTGCAGGCGGAGATTTTCCGATCGCTGGGCATGAGCGATGAAGAAGCGCGTGCGCGTTTTGGATTCTTCCTGACGGCACTGGAATACGGCACGCCGCCGCATGGGGGCATTGCACTCGGCCTCGACCGCATTGTGATGATTCTTGCCGGCGCGCAAAGCCTGCGCGAAGTGATTGCCTTCCCGAAGACGGCCAAGGCTATTGACGTGATGGTGGATGCACCGGCAACGGTGAGCGAGGCGCAGTGGAAGGAACTGCATCTGCGTCCTACAGTAAAGAATTAGTTCAAGAGATTGAATTCAGCCAGCGTCTGGCTAGTTCATCCAGCGTCTGTCATTGGGATCACGCTTGCTGTCGTGATCGATGACAGGCGCTGATTTGCTTTGTTTGCTGATGTAGACCTCAAACTTTCTGGCTGCCTTCTGACGTTTGCGGCGATACCACGCATTGCGTATGCCGTACCAGCTTTCGCTCAGGTTGAGACCGAAGCCGCGACGCGGTGCCAGCTTGGCGTAGAGGTAGCCGCTGAATGCGCCGCCCAGATGCGCTTCAAATGCTGTTGTGCGTGCGCCCGTAATTAGTAATCCAACAATGTCATACGCGATGAACAGCGCAACGATGTATTTCATTTTCATGCGCAGCACGAAAAATAAGTACACAGGTACATCCGCATGGAATACGCCGTAGGCAACAATGAGGCCCATGGCCGCTGCCCAGCAACCATACGATATCGAAAACGGGTCCAACCGCAGGATTGGAAGATAGGAAGCCGCAACAGTAATAAGACTGCTGCCAATTATCGAAATAAAATAACACTCGCCCAACCACTGTGCGCCAAACTCCGACTCCAGCCCAGCCCCCGCGAACCAAAGTGCCAGCATATTCAACAACAGGGAGAGAAAACCTGATTGAAGAAATCCGTTCGTCACCAACTGCCATACAGCATAGTGATGCACCACTTCATACGGAGACAGTGCGAACCAATCGAAAATGAGCGCGACATAACTCTTCGATATAAAGCCCAGAACTGTTACGGCCAGAAAGACAATCACATTGGCCAGCACCAGCCGCTTGACCAGGCCGTGGAAGCCGGGCAGCGCGAGGGTAATCTGCGTGGAGTTGTACGGCGGCATGGGGACGGCGCGCTCCTTTCAGCGCATGCCGTCAGTGTACCGCCAGTGCCGCCGCCCAAGTGTGCGGATAACGCTCTGGCGAGACGGGAATTATGCCAGCGGTACCAAAGCAGTACCCAGCCGCAGCCGGTTCCACAGATTTCCGCTTGACGCAAAGATTGCAGTGGACTATGAAACCTGCATCCAACTTGCTACGTCTACTTGACTTGCCGCTGGCTTCAACGGGAAACTAAGCCAGTGGAAGCAGTTGCGACGATTGGAGGATGCAATGGCTGTTTGCCCAGAATGCGAAAGCGCTCTTGATATCGACGAAGAGGAAATTACCGACGGAGACGCGGTAGTTTGCGATGAGTGCGGCGCGGAGTACGAAGTGGTCAGCACGGACCCGCTGGAACTGGCCCGCATGGAAGAAGGTTACGAGGACGAGGACGACCTCTTCGAAGGAGAAGAAGAAGAATAATTGCCATCGGCCCCGCAGCTTTTATACTGGTTACATGCAATCGAGCGACGAACTGAACCTTTGCACCAACACTGCCCCCATCATGTCCCACGCCACCATGCCGCAAACCACCAGCCTGCAGCGTCGCCGCTTTCTGCGCGTCGGCATCCTGCTGGGGCTGTGTGCGCTGATGTTGACCGCAGCGCCTCGCTTGCGCGCGGCAGAGAAACAATCACCGGTGCGCGAAGTGGAAGGCCGTGTGCTCAACAACAATGATGAGCCGCTGACCAACGCCATCGTCCACATCCGCGACATGAACAACATGAAGGAACTGACGGTTTTTGTGGATGAGAACGGCTACTTCCGCTATGACGAATTGGTGCGCACGGTGGACTACCGCGTGTGGGCGGAATGCAACGGCAAGAAAAGCCCCGAGAAACTGCTAAGCAGCTTTGAACTGCGCGATCTGTTCCAGCTGCGCCTGCGCATTGATATACCTGTAACGAAATAAATTCCGCGACAAATATTTTTCAGCACAAAAAAGCGCCGCTCCCATGGGAACGGCGCTTTTGTATTTCGGTTGCGATGAAAACTACTCAGAGGAGTCCGACTCGCGCTCCGAGCGCTTCCAGTTGATGAGGTCGCCCAGTGTGGTGGAAGAGGAGGAGGAGGAGGAAGATCCCTGCGAACTGCCGCCCTTGCCCTTGGATTTCGCCTTGGGCTTGTACTGCTCCACTTCTGCACGGCTGGCTTCTTCGCCAACTGCACGCAGGCTGAGGCCGACCTTCTTTTCTTCCTCGCTCATCTTGATGATCTTGAACTCGTGTTCAGAACCATCTTCCAGAGTGATTGCCTTGCCGTCGGTCGACGCTGCTTCAGAAACATGGCAGAGACCTTCGATGCCTTCGCTGATTTCCACGAAGGAACCAAACGGTGCCGAACGCAGCACCTTGCCGTGGACCACATCACCGACGCGGTGCTGGGCGAAGAAGCTCTCCCAGACATCGGGCTCGAGCTGCTTGACGCCGAGCGAGAGACGGCGGTTTTCCGGCTCCACGCCGAGAACCACAGCCTTCACCTTGTCGCCCTTCTTCATCACTTCAGAGGGGTGCTTGATGCGCTTGGTCCAGCTGAGGTTGGAGACGTGAACCAGGCCGTCGATGCCGTCTTCGATTTCAATGAAGGCGCCGAAGTCGGTCAGGTTGCGGACACGACCCTCAACGGTTGCGCCGATGGGGTACTTGTCCTCAAGCTTCTCCCACGGGTTATCGAGGAGCTGCTTCATGCCGAGCGAAATGCGACGGTCGGCCGGATTGACGGCGAGGATGATGGTTTCCACTTCGTCATTCGGCTTAACAATCTTGGAGGGATGCTTGACGCGCTTGGACCAGGACATCTCCGAAACGTGGACCAAGCCTTCAATGCCCTGCTCCAGTTCGACGAAGGAGCCGTAGTCGGTGACCGAGAGAACGCGGCCGCGGACGTGTGCGCCCACCGGGTAACGTTCCACTGCATCCAGCCACGGGTCGGGCGTCAACTGCTTGAAGCCGAGCGAAACGCGC
>CAIZGA010000254.1 GCA_903932385.1 uncultured Acidobacteriota bacterium | reverse complement strand
GTGACAGTGATGGAATTCTCCTGATACGTCTGGAAACCATCCGCACTGAAAGTTGCCGAGTACGTTCCGGGCTGCAAATCCGGAACGAGATACTCGCCCGAGGCATTGCTCTTAACGGTGCGAGTGGCGCCGGTATCGGTAGATTTCACGGTAATCGTGGTGCCGGGCAGAAGAGCGCCGGCCTTGTCCGCCACCGTGCCGCTAATGGCTCCCGTAGTCGACGATTGTGCAAAGGCGATGTTCAGAGTCGCAGACGCAAGGGTGAACATCGCAAGCAGCGCAGCAAAAAACGCCAGCTTCACGATGGGGCTCGGCTTGAGTGACTGAGTAGAACTACGGAGAATTATCTGCATCGAGTGAATCTCCTAAAAGTGGACCAAAACTGTGATGTGAATCGGACTTTGCGGAAAATATCAACGGCGGGCGGAAACTTGTCTTCCGCCCGCAAAGGTAAATGGCATCAGCTGACCGTCAATGGAACGGTGAAACTGGACGTGGCGCCGGTTGAGCCGGTGACGGTAACCGTAATGGTGTAGGTTCCCGCCGGAGTCGCCTGTTGCGTGGGTGCGCCGCTGCCGCAAGACATGGTGCCAAAGCTGGTCAACAACAGAGCCACCACCATCCATAGCTGTCTGAAGCGTGTCATGGAGCGGCGACGGTATCCAACCATCAGGGCCAGAAGTACTCCAACCACGATGCTGAGGATGGACCATGGGCCGTGACCACCGATGCCGATGGAGGACACCAACTGGGAGGATGCCTGTTGGGTGACGATGCTCAGCGCGACCGTATTGGTGACATAGCAGCCAGTGGCTGTGATGGTTGGTGTGCTGAAAACACAGGACGCATTTGCCGGCAGGCCAGCGCATGAGAATGTCAGCGTGCCGGTGTAGACATTCTGCATGATGTTGAAGCTGTACAGTGCCGTTTGTCCGGGGACTACGGTGCTGCTTTGGTAGCTGGTAGCCTGTGCGGTCATCGTTGCGGCGGCAGAAGTGATAGCGATTGTCGTGCTGGTGGATGTGTCGTAGTACGTATCGCCGCTATAAACCGCGTAGATGTTGTAGGGACCAGCGGTCGAGAAAGTGTAGGTCAACGTGGCTGAGTTGTTGACAACGTTTTGCGCTGTGCCGATTTGCGATCCATTGGAATAAAACGTCATGGTTCCGCCGGGAGCGCTGGGGCCATCGCTGAAGAGGGTTGCTGTGAGGATGACCGGCGTGGTGGTGGAGTACGCCGAGGTGTTAGTGCAGCTAGCGGCCTGCGATGCAGCAACGGCAGTGCGTGTTAGCGGCGTTTGAACAAAGGTGCCGGAGAGCGGGAAGCTTGCCACGCCGCCCATGGCAGAGGTGACCTGCAATGTGCCACTGAAGGCACCAAGCCCGGTTGGCGTTGCGGTAATGGGGAGTACGCAATCTTCTGTCGTATCTGAATTGAATGTGCAGCTGGCTGTGCCGAGCGAGAAGTTGGCTGAGCCGGAAGTGAGTGCATAAGCGTAGGTCGCCGGTGCATCACCAGCGGCAAAATGTATATCCACGTTCTGCGTCGGCTGGTTGTCGCCAATCGCGCCGAACTGCGTGCCAGATGATATCTCGCGAACCAAGTTGCTGACGGTATCAGTGGTGAACAAATCAGCGTTGCTATCCACACTAACGCCATAGAGGCCGTTACTGCTGCCGGTTCCGAACTTGGCTTTGAGTGCCGGGCAGCCATCACCGTAGGAATCGGTGGCGGTGGAACATACGCTGGAGGCGCCACCGGCTACAGCATACATATACTTGCCGGTGCCATCCACGCGCCAGACAATTCCATAATTCACATCGGTCACATAGATGTTGCTGTTGGCATAGGTATCAGCCGCAATTCCGTGGGGGCCGCCAATCGCAAAACTGCCGGCCGCGCCGCGGGAGAGATTTGTTGGGGCAGGCGTGTCTGCGTTTTCTTTACCGGCGTAGTTGTTTATGATGCCGGCTGAAGTAATCTCGACAGCGTCATATGGATATTCATTGGCGAAGTAGACATTGCCGCCTTGGTCTACAGCGACGGCATAGGGATAATGAACTTCGGAACTATTGGCAGATGCGCCTCCGGTGAACAAACCTGCCGTGCAACCAGTTGTTCCTGAGTCACCATTGGGGCAAGTGACACCACCGGTGGAGGAGTAGCCGACAATCTTTGCCACGGTGCCGGCGGGAATGCTGACCCCGGTGACAGTATTTGTATTGGCGCTAGTGTTCACCACCAGAACAGCTTCTTTGCCTTCTTCTGAAATGTAGAGATTGCCGCTGGCATCAAATGCCAGGCCATATGGGGCATCCAGATAGCTGGAGGTGGCCGCCACAATGCAGTTGGTCAGGTTCGTTGCTGAGCATGGCGTGGTAGCGGTGTAGTTGTTGGCGGTGTATCCGTAGGTGTAGTAGGAAGAGAGTGCTCCATCCACGGTTGAGATTACGCCGGTGGTGGTGATGACTCCATTGGTTGCGGCAATTTTACGAACATCGCCGCCGAAGACTTTTTCCTGTGGAGAGGAACTGTTGCCCACCTCAGAGAAATACAGATCACCAGCAGGTGAGAAGACCAGACCGGTGGGATTAGCCAGAAAGACCTGCGTGCCCAGGCAGCCGTCGCCTTTGTAGTCAGTGGGAACGGTTGCGGAGCCGGTTGCACAGATTGAGGGCGCTGTTGTGATCTGGCTGCCAGAAATGCTTGGCGAATTTGCATAAGTTACGCCGCCGGCTACGGCCGTGATGATACCTGTCGTTGCATCCACACGCCGAATGAGCCCGTTGGCGTAATCGCTGAAGAAAATATTGCCGTTCTTATCGGCAACGGCATAGCGAGGCCCGGAGAGGACCAGATCGGTCGCCAGGCAGCCATCGCCGTAGATGTCTGTCGGCGTATTCCCCGAAGGCTTACAGGCCCCGGCGCTGACCGTCAGCGGCAATGTGGTGGTTCCGCCGCCGGCAACCAGTTTGGCCGTATACGGCAGGAGCTGCGGCGCTGTCTGCGCAGTAGCGCTTGCGCACAGCCCGATAAGCACAAGCAACAGGCTCTGCAGCCGAAGTGAACGCATGATTTTGGCAACGTGAAATTGATTTGACACGAAGGAAAACTCCTTGACGTGGTATGAAACCTGATTTTTTGAGCGGATCGTGCATCGCCGATTGAGTTGGAAAACCTGAAGACTCAGCGCTATCACAGTCATCAGCAATTTCTTGCTGCGGAACTAGTGCAAGTCGCTTCGTCTTACATGAAGATGCCAAGTTAACATTGAATAAGGTCTGAGTCTAGATGTTATTTGTTACATTGAGGTCATATTTTCCTGTCGCCACGACAATTTAAGCCAAATTCTGTGGATATCTCTGACCCAACTTCATCCGCCGCCACAATGCCATCTACATGGAGATGCAATCCGAATGATTAACGTCGAGCAAATTTGCCTGATGCTTATGCAAAACAGGGAAAATCAATTCCCTGATAGCAGGGAATTGCGAGCAGAGACGAGATCGCTCGAGACTGCCTCCACCGCCATATTCAATGTCTGCGATTTACTGAACGCAGATGCAATTGAATGTTCATCGCTACAAGTTGAGAGTTGGTTGGAATATGTGGGTTGCTCTGGTAGAGTAGCTTGCAATTGAGGAGTTGCGTATCTACATTGGCTACATCTACGACGCAGAAGGTAACCGAGTTGCGAAAGGCACGCTTTCAAGCTTCAGCTGCGGAGCCACGTTTACACCCACGAACACTTATATCCTCGGCCCTTCCGGCGAACAGTTGACGGAGACGGATGGAAGTGGGAATTGGGTGCATACCAACGTATATGCG
>CAIZGA010000253.1 GCA_903932385.1 uncultured Acidobacteriota bacterium | reverse complement strand
GCGCAGCACAATCGTCTGCGTCTGTTCGTTGAACTCCACCTGTCGCGCCGCTTCAATCACCAACATTCCATTCGGCAGCACTTCCACCACTTCGCCGCCCAGCGTCGTCGCCAGACTGTTACTGGTCACGCTCTGCCCCTGCGCTGCCAACGCGCTAGCAGAGGTTTGGTTCAGCAGATTCTGCAGCACATTCGAGGTGCTCATCGTGCCAAACAATGCCGAAACGCTGGAATTGGCATTGCTCGATCGTGCATTCTTCACCGTGCCATTGTTCGATGCTGACAATGATTCCTGCACAACCACCGATATCAAATCATGCGGCCGCATCGCTCTCACATCGGTCGAGATGCGCGTCAATCGGCCCGAGTCGCTCCAGATCGATCCCATCGTAGGTTGTGTCTCCGACTGCATCGCATGGACCCTCTGCAGATACGCCTGCAACGTGGTCGAAGCGGGATTCACCGGCTGCGATATCAAACTCTTCAACATATTCTTCTTCGGTTTGCCCGGCGTGTTTGTATTGAAGACAACCGACGTACTCGCGCTACCGACTCCAGCCGATGTAGGATTCGTCGCTACAGTTCCCGAGGCTGTCGTTGAAGTTGTCGTCTGTCCCCACAACTCGGGAATCAGCGACAACAACATCAACCCCGCCACAACCATCAGCAGACGCACCACCACCAACTTCACTTCGGCAATCTCCTCTTCGCTCCAGATGCGAGCCGCCGCGGTTGCCGTCACGTTTCCTGTCTTCGTGAAATCCATGCCCACCTCGCATCGTTATGGAACCAGTTCTACAGACCCTGCCCCGCGCACCACACCGCGCCGCCGCTTCCAACCGCCGGCAACATTTGGCTCCGAGCCATTTTGTCCCTCGCCCATCACTTCCAGCCGCAGCCAGATCTGTTGCCCCGCGCGGCCATTTTCTTCTGCAGTTGCCCGCAGCGCCACATGTACCATTTCATCGGCAGACCACAACACCACCGTCTGCCCGGCACGCACCATAAGCGGCAATTGCATCTCTTGTGCAGTTGCATTTTGAAACACATCTACTCGTGCAGATGGAATTACCGCAGCCACATTCAGCGTTTTCGCCTGGGCATTGTTCCCCATCACCACCGTTTGCCACGGTCGTTCAGGATGCCCGCATTGCTCCACCATCGCCCAGCGAACACCCAGCAACGCATCCCACCGCTCATGGACCACCCGGTAGCCGCCACTCGCATCAACTCCGCTCTCGGCTGCTTCGGATTTATTACCAACGGCCGCCGCAACGCTGGCCGCGCACCCAGGTAAGGCTGTCGCACTGATTGGCAATACGAAAATCGCCGGCATTACCCACAACAAGATATTTCGCCACATCCCATCACTCCGTCAGCGAATCATCCCGTTAATCTGGCTGTACATATCGTCCGCAACACGAATCACTTTCGAGTTGCTCTCATACGCGCGCTGCGCCAGCACCATCTGTACAAACTGCTGCACCACATCCACATTGGAGTTTTCCAGATACCCCTGCTGCAGCGTGCCCAGTCCCGTAGACCCACCCGGCACATCCACCACCGGGTTGCCCGATGAGAGTGTCGATGTCAGATAATTCGCGCCCACAGAATTCAAACCGCCCGGGTTGGGAAATGTTGCCAGTTGAATCTGTCCCACCTGCGAAGGGTTTTGCTGGCCCGGAATCGTCACATTCACCACGCCGTATTGCGTTATCGTCACCGCCGTCGCGTTTGATGGAATCGTTACATTCGGCAGCAGCAGGTTGCCGTTCGCATCAGTAATCGTTCCCTGGTTATTCAGTTGGAAATTTCCCGCGCGTGTATACGCAATCGTGCCATCCGGCATTTGAATCTGAAAAAATCCCGAGCCTTGAATCGCCATGTCCAGCGGATTGCTGGTCTGGTTGAAGTCGCCCTGCGTCATGATCACTTCACTCGCAGACGGGCGTGTACCCAGACCCACCTGCAGACCTGCAGCAATGTTCTGGTTGCTCTGCGCTGCGCCCGGCG
>CAIZGA010000252.1 GCA_903932385.1 uncultured Acidobacteriota bacterium | reverse complement strand
TGGAGTTCAGACGTGTGCTCTTCGATCTGCCACTGGCACCCGTTATGACAATATGCAGAGTCGCCGTGGTCAAGTCATCCGTGCTGCTTTTGCTGCGCGTAGTGGCCGCATTGCTGCTTTGCGCCGGCAATGTAAACGTAATGGTGTAGCTGCCTTTGGGAAGTACGCCAAAGTTCGCCGTACCGTTTGCATCGGTTGTACGAGAAGCCAGACCGCCGCCAGGATTTTTCCCAAGCTTGACGTCGATTCCCTTCAAGGGTGCACCAGCATAAACAGCCTGGGCAACCATGAGGCAAGCTACTGCACTGATTTTCGATAGCAAAGCAATGTGGGAGGACCGCATAGTATGTGAGCCTTTCATGCACCGTCGTTGATTCACGAAAGCTACATCGCTGTGGTTGCCCAAGTCAACCAACAAGTGACAGTGAGCTTCAAAGCAGTTCGTCTAGTTATGGATTTATATTTGCCGCTGGCAGACGAATCTGTTCATAGGCGCTGTAGACGCGGTCGAAGACTGCGTCCCACGAGCAGGTCTGTGCGTACTCACGCGCAGCATGGCGCATCGCGGTGACACGATCTGGATTTCGCAGCAGCAGTTCCACTGCATCAACAAAGTCTTCATCTTGTGCGACAAATCCTGTTTCACCATCGCGAACAATGAACTTCGGCCCGCCATCGGGTGTGACAATTGCCGGCACACCGCAGGCCAGTGCTTCCAGAACAACATTGCCAAAGGTGTCTGTGTGCGACGGAAAAAGAAAAATATCCATGTTGGCATAGGCGCGCTGCAGCGCCTCTCCACGTAATACACCGGTAAACTCTGCCGACTTCAAATGCTGGCGCAGCCATGCTTCTTCTCCGCCATGGCCGACAATCATGAATCGCACATTGGTAAATCCACGCTGCAGAAGAGACTTTTCAATCTCCACCAGCAACGCAACATTCTTCTCCACCGAGAGTCGACCGGCATAGCCGAGAATAATGGTTCCGTCATTCTCAGGGCGTGTGCGCCGCTCCGGCGAAAACGCAACCGTATCCACGCCACGCTGCATCAGGCGGCAGGGCTTACCCGTAGCTCCGGAGAGCAAGTCACATAGTTCCTGATTCGGCGCGAAGAGAACGCCCGCCATGCGGTAGAAATGTGCGGTCAGCGCCAGCGTGCCATCTTCAATCCACTTCTCGGCCGCTGCACCCCATGTCTTCGGCAATGGTGAGAGCATTCTAGTGGAACGTCGTGCCGCATACTCATGCACATTGGTGTGCCAGGAGGCGGCCAGAGGAATCTTCAGTTTCCAGGCGAAATACGCGCCCAGCATGCCCAGTTCACTGGGGCCAGTGATATGCAGGATGTCTGGACGAAAGCGTTTCAGCTGTCGGGAAATTTCAGACGCATAACGCATGTAGAGCAAGTCGAAGTACAAATCCTTTTCCAGTTTGAGAGAAAAGGAACTGCGCCTGCACTCCAACACATGACGCTGCGACTGTTGCTGCCATGAAATTTTTCGATTACCTGCACGGATGCACAGGAACGGAAGATTGTGGCGTTCCGCATAGGCCTGAAAATTCCGGCTGGTATGCGCAACGCCATTCACCTCATGAAATGAGTCCGGCATGTACGCCACGCGTGGGCGTTGAATCTGCGTCATAGAAAGTGCCGAACCTTGCCGTCTGACCGGATGTTATGCGAGTTCGCGTCCACCGAGAAGCATGCGAACTTCGCGCGAATCGCGCCATGCGTAGCGGAGGCTGCCGGAGACAGGCGCTGTGCCAAGTACGCGAACAAAGCTGATGGCATAACGCATGTAAAACGGCGCGCGACCGTTGGGCCAGAGTTCGCTTACCGGACGAACTTCACCGTAAGCATCCGGATGGAAGACACGCTCATCCCAGTGGCGCATGCCCTGCGGGAACTCAGGGTACTCACGCACGGCATCCAGCGTTGACTGCAGGATGCGGTGCTTCCACGGCTCTGCATACTGCGGCATGAAATGTATGTGGCTGGTGCGGTCGTAACGCAGTTCGTGCACAAATTCCGTGAAGCTGGTGGCATGCGTCAGATTGATATTGGCATTCGGCTCAATGCCGTGGCGGTCGCCGCCGGAGATTGTTATCTGGTTCCACTTCTGTGCCAATGCAGCCACTTCGCGGTTCTCCGGCCAATCACGCAGGCCGTTCAGCTCGAATGCATGCATGAACTGGTTGTTGCGTGCCAGAAACTGATCCAGACGCAGCCGATGTAAGTCGTGGCCGATGCGATACAGATCCCACATCGGGTGATTGAAGATAATCAACACATCCGGCAATGCATGAAGGTCTGCGAGGATGCTGGTCAAAACTGCATCGGAGGGATCTGAAGTGAAGTTCTCCAACGTCTTCATCAACTCCACCGCGCGTGCGCTGGGCAGGTTGTGAATGCCGAGGTGGAATGCAGTATCGGCAAACGGTGCGGTCCACTCCACTG
>CAIZGA010000251.1 GCA_903932385.1 uncultured Acidobacteriota bacterium | reverse complement strand
CAGCAGATTGAACGCACTGAGAAAATTCAGCGTGAGAAAGCCGCACGCCGCCAGCAGCCACGGCCTCTGCTGCTGTTGTGAGCCATACGCAAACCACGCCCACGCCAACACCGCGAAGAGAATGCCGTAGTGGTGTTCCCATGCCATTGGCGATGAGGCGACAGAAATAATTCCCATTGCGCCCAGGTCCGCCGCGGTACCGCGCAGCCTGCCCCACGGAAAGACGAGCACCGCCGTCATCAGCAGCAACGCCGTGGCCACCGTTGCCCAGTAAATCCACGCGATGTACGGCGTGTAGACGTACGGATGATAGCCGAGATTTTCTCCGTTGAAGACCATGCGGTTCAGCGTGCCGAACATGGATTGGTTGGCGAAGTGCGATTGCGCTTTATGGCTCAGGCTGCTGAGCACGCCGAGGTAGTCCAGATTATTTCGCACGCCGAAGACCGCCACCGCTGCCGCGCCCAACACGCCCGCGCAGGCCAGCGCACTCCACAGCGCGCCCCAGCGTTTGCGCAAAGCCATCCACAACAGCAGCAGCACAAACTGCGGCTTGACCAGCGCCAGCATCGCCGCCACTACACCACCGGCACGCTCACGGCCGCTCACCCACAGATACATCAGCAGTGCAAAGCCGAAGGAAAGAAATGTCTGCGCGTTGCCCTGCTGGTATCCCTTCAGCAGCGGATAGCTGGTGAGGCAGGCCAGCATCACGCCAACCACGGTCTGCCAATCCAGCCGCGTGCCACGCGCTGCCAACAGACGTCGGCCCATCGCCAGCGTAACCATGCCGATGCCCATCACCGCCAACACGCTGCCCGCCGCCAGCAGACGCAGCATCAGCGGATCGTTCACTCCCAACTTGCGCAGGCCGAGTAGCGGCAGCAAACTCGTAAGCGGATAGATGAGCGTGTCATAAAGATGCGCGCTGTAAATCGGTGCTGTGGGATGGTCGCGGAAAAAATCGAGCGACTGCATCATCGGCAGCCAGGAATCCGTCCCCTGCCGCAGGTGCCAGAAGTCCGCCACCATCAGCTTGATGGTTTCAGGCGTGCCGAGATGCGCCGCGTGATACACCAGCCACGGCAGCAGATATGCCACTGCCAGGCTGCCCAACACAAACAACAGCAATCGCTGCCCACGCGCAGAATCAGGCTGCGTTGACATACCGTTGGTTTGATATTCCTCTACGCCCTTCTCCATGATGCCCCTACTTTAGCATTGCAACGTTGTGCCGAAAAAAATGAATCGTTTGTCGCGTGCAAATTTGCATGCGAAATCATTTCATTTTCCCGGAACCTATTTGCAACATCGGTGTCTAATCCGGTAGCTGGCATGAAGATGCTGGTGGATGCAAGAGTTTTGAAACGGTTCACGGAGGTGGAATATGTTTGAATCTGGAATGTTTGCTTCAGGCAACACCATCCACACCAAAACGCGCACGACGCTGGTGCTCTCCGTTCTTCTGCAGGGTGCATTGCTCACCCTCATGGTGATGATTCCCCTGTTGCATCCGGAGATTCTTCACCTGCAGACCGTGAACACAATTTCGGTGCCGGTCTTCACGCCGCCGCCGCGCATCGTTGCCACGACTGCTGCAGCAAGCGGCCCGTCGATGGCCTCCGAGCGCACCATCAACATCGCATCGAACTCCACGCCGCGGCTGCCCTCGCCCTTTGGGACGGCCAGCGATAACGCGCCGATGGAGCCGACTTTTTCCGGCAACATGGGCAGCGGTGGACTCTCCAACCTGCCGGTTTGCTCAGATTGCCTGGCGTCAGTTGCCGGCCCCGGCAAAGCGGGCCCGATGCGCGTCTCGAGTGGCGTGATGGAAGGCCGTTTGATGGTTGCAATAACGCCGGTCTACCCAGCCATCGCGCTGACGACGCGGACGCAGGGCACCGTGGTGATTCAGGCCATCATTTCAGAGAATGGTCGCATTCTGAATGCCCATGCCGTTAGCGGACCGCCGATGCTCTACGGCGCTGCTCTAGACGCCGTCCGCCAGGCACGCTATGCTCCGTTCAAATTGAACGGGCAGGCGGTGCAGGTGGAAACGACCATCAACATAGTTTTCCATCTGTCGTGATTCAGAACTTCGGCGCGTTGGCTCAGCCTGCAAACTCAGCCAGCGCGCCAGCCTCTTCCAGTGGGAAACCTGCATTCTTCCAGCCATCGAATCCGCCACGCAACGGCTTGGCGCGATGCACGCCCGCTTTGTGCAGATGCATTGCGGCCTTCGCGGCAGCTTCCTCATTCGGGCAGTTGCAATAGAGGATGATGTCGCGGTCCAGCGGAATCCTATCCAACTGTTTGCGAACTTCACTCGGCAGCAGCAACACGGCACCGGGCAACACGCGCGGATCCAACTCACGGTCCACCGGGCCGCGCAGGTCAATCAGAAACGGCAACGCTTCGCCGCGTTCCCGCGCCTGCTCCATCAGCTCGTAGACAACTTCCGGCCCCACGCGCATCTCCATCACGCGGCGTAGAAACAGCCGCTGCTGAATGATGCGGTAAAGCACGCCCACCACCAACAGCACTGCAATCAACACCAGGGCGAAATGCGCCAGCCAGGTTAGCGCGGCGTGGTTGCGGCGGATGGCATCGCCAAAGAAGCGGCCAGCGGCCAGCCATGCGCCCGCCCACAATAGCGATCCCAGCGCATCATAGCCGAGGAAGCCGGAGTAGCTCAGGCCGGACTGACCGGCAATCGGTGGCGCTACCGTGCCCAGGCCGGGGATGAACTTGGCAAACAGCAGCGTGGTGGCTCCGCGGCGCGCGAAATAATTTTCTGTTTTGCTGACGCAGGTTGTGGCCTCAAAAGAAATCTTGCACAGCAGCCGCACCACCTTGCCGCCGTATCGCCGGCCCAGCGCATACCAGACCGAATCGCCGATGAGGCAGGCCGCGACGCACAGGCCCAGACTGGCCCAGCCGCTCATCTGCCCGGTGGCGCTCAGCGTGCCGGCCGCAAGCAGCACAGGCGCGGTGGGCGCAGGCAGCCCCAGCTGCTCAATCAGCACCCACACAAACAACACCGCGTATCCGTAGATAAGAAATAAATGGCTGATGTTGGACATATCGTTGTCCTCAATGAACGTTTCAGTTTTAGGGTATTGCGTGACACGAAAAAAACTAGCCCCACATTTCTCTAGATGAAAAATGCAGGGCTCAAGATTCTTTTTGATGCGATTTTTTGCTGCTGCGTTGCCGGGTTACTTCACTTTTACGTCCGGCACCACGGAGAAGCCGGGGCGCAGTTCCTTGTTCGCGTCCTCGTGCTTCAGATCTGTGAAATCGATACGCACCGGGATACGCTGCACCACCTTCACATAATTGCCGGTCGCGTTCTCCGGCGGAAACAGGCTGAGGCGCGAGCCGGTTGCGCCGCCAATCTGCGTGACCACGCCGCTGAACTTGCGTCCGCCGAGTGCGTCTACTTTGATTTCCACGCTCTGGCCGGGCTTCATCAGCTTCAGCTGTGTTTCTTTGAAGTTGGCCGTGACCCACAGCGTTGTCGGGTCGGGATCCAGCGGGATGATGGTGAGCATGTTCTGGCCAACGCCGACATTCTGCCCAACTTCCACGCTCTTCTTATCCACCACGCCGGTCACCGGGGCCACAATTTTCGTGTAGCTCAGGTTCAGCTGCGCCTGCTCCAGTTGTGCCTGTGCAGATTTCACTTCGGCAGCGGCTTCATCAGCTTTTGCGCGTTGCACCTTCACCTGCTGCTGCGCGGTGCCGGCTGTGTTCAGGTTGGCTTTCGATTCAGACAGCCGATCTTCTGCCACCTGCACGGCCTGCTCTGCTGCTACCAGGTTGGCGCGCGCTTCCAGAACCTGCGCCTTGGTGGAGGCAGCGGCAGCGACTGCTGCATCATACTGCTGCTTGGAGATGACGTCCTTCTGCACCAGCGGCGTATAGCGGTCCAGATCGGCCTGCGACTTGGTGTTGTTGGCCTCAGCTTCTGCCAACCGCGCCTTGGCTGCATCCAGCTGCAAGTTGCTCTGGCGCACGCTGGCGTCGGAACCATTCACATCCGCACCGGCAGAACGCAGCGTGTTGCTGGTGGTGATGGAAGTAATCGGCACGTTGACTTCAGCGGCTTCGTAGCTGGCTTCTGCATTGGCCAGAGCGGCCTCTGCCTGATCGACAGCCACCTGATAATCCTTCGGGTCCACCTGCGCCAGCAACTGCCCTGCCTGCACGGTTTCATTGTCCTGCACGCCAACTGCAATTACGTTGCCGGCCACTCGCGCGCTTACCTGCACAATGTGTCCATCCACCTGCGCGTCGTCGGTATCCTCGTAGTACGTGGAGTGCCAGTAGAGCAGCACGGCCACAATCGCCACCAGTACCGCCAGCAGCACAATCACAGTCTTCTTGCGCGGTGCTCCTGATAATTCATCATCGTTAGTTTCAGGAGTTGCTGTAGTTTCCGTCACTTTACTTCCCTCCCAGATAGTCTTTATATTTTCCGGCTGCGACGCCCATCGCGCGCGCCAGAGATAGCTTTGCCACGTTGTGCTGGTAGAGCGCGGCAATGTATTGCGTGTTCGCCTGCTCCAACTGCGCCAGCGCTTGAGATACCGCCAGATTGTCGGAGACGCCGGCCTTGAAGCGCTCTCGGGCTTCGTCCAGCGCTTCGGCGGACATCTGCCGGTTGGTGTCGGCCGCGGTCACCAGCTTGGCCGCGCTGGCAATATCCAGCAGGCTGTCTCGGACATCGGCATCCACCTGATTGCGTGCATCGTTTAACTGCGCCTGCTTCTGCGTCAGCGTGGCATTGGCTGCCTTCTGGTCGCCCTGCAACTTCATTTCTTCAAACAGCGGCACGGTCAGTTTGCCGTTGGCGTTGCCGGTACCATGTGACGTGCTCGGGTTCACGCCGATGTCGCCGTAGTCGCCGCTGAAACTGAGTTCCGGTATGCGTTCGGCGATGGCCGCTTTGCGCTGCGACTCTGCCGATTTCACCTGCTCAATGTCAGCCTTCAAATCGCTGCGGTTGGCTTCGGCATCGGCAATGGCCTTGTCCACGTCGATGGCGTCGAAGGCCGCGAACGGGGCTTTATCGGCCAGTGTGAACTTCTGCTCCAGCGACATGCCGATGGCACGGGCCAGTGCAATCTTGTCTTTCTCAAACTGGTTGATGGCCGTAATCTGCTGCTGCTCGGTGGTCTGGTAATCCACCTGCGCGCGTAGCAGGTCGAGCTTGGGGCTGGTGCCGGCGTCGTGGTTGGCCACGGCCTGGTCGAGCGACAACTTCGATGCCGCCAGATCTGCCGTTTCGCTATCCACATGCGCCGCATCGGCAAGGCAAACCAGATACGCATTGCCGACCGAGAGCACGACCATGTCGCGCACATCCTGCAGGCTCAACTTCTGTGCTTCAAAATTATGTTTCGCGGCAAGATACGACTCGAGCGAATTCACGTTGATCAGCGACTGCGTCAATGAGGCGCGAATGTCGGTGACGCCGAAGGGCCCGATGACTTTGGGAAATCCCGGTACATTGAAGCGAAGTCCCTGCGCCACCAGATTCACCTGCTGCACGCTGACTTCGCCGGTGCCGGTCACGGTGGGCAACAGCGGCTGCAACTGCTGCAACTTGGTGCCGCCGGCCTGGCTGGTGCTCTGGTCCTGCAGAATCACGCCGAGATTATGCTTCAAACCCATCTGGATGGCATCGTCGAGCGTGAGCGCGAGGACGCCATCGGTGGCTTTGCCGGTGGGCACACTACCTGCAACCGGGTTGCCGGGGATGGCCTGAGCCAGCGCCGACTGTGCCTGAGACTGCGACTGCAACTGTTCGGTCGTCTGCTGTCCGTGCGCCAGTGTCGACGTGGCTAGAATTGCAACAGCCGTCATGCCCGTCCATCCGCACGCGAACCGGCGACGCCGCGCCGT
>CAIZGA010000250.1 GCA_903932385.1 uncultured Acidobacteriota bacterium | reverse complement strand
CGGAATCACTCATGGTCGTGTCTGCCTTGAGCTTCTGAATCGACTCCGTCCAGCCGACAGCGATGGCCTCGCGTTCTTGGGCAACGCCAACACCTTCCAGACGTTTCACTTCAGCATCCGCTTCGGCCTGACGAACTTTCAGGATGTACTCGGCATCGCCCTGCGCTTTATTTGCAGCGGCATTGCGCGTCTCCGCGTTGATGCGATTCATCGCAACCTTCACGCCTTCATCGGGGATGATGTCGGTAATCAGCACCTTGACGATTTCATAGCCGAAGTCTTTCATCTCGGCGGAAAGTTCTGTCGTGGCGCGCTGCGCAATGGCAGGCTGTGTCAGAAAGACCTGATCCAGAGTGGTGTCGGGAATATGGCCCAGCAGAATGTTGTACAGGTAGGACTCAATCTGCGACTGCGGCGTTGCAAGCTTGTAATACGCGTTGCGGACGGCGTCGGAATTATCAATCACTCGATACTGCACCTTGACCGGAAGTTTGACGAAGACGTTGTCCTGGGTCTTGGTTTCAATGGCGCCTTCCAACTGGTACGTCACCAGACTGATGGTATGAATGGTTTCGACGAACGGCAGTTTGAAATTCAATCCGGGATTGGCCACGCGATTGAATTTGCCGAACTGTTCGACGACGACGGCGGTCTGTGTGCGTACGGTAAATGCAGTGGATCGGATGATTACAAGTGCGATAACGATCAGGATAAAGAGACCGACAAAGCCAGCGTTGAGAAACGAGAGATCCATAATCAAAACCTCTTTTCTGGAGCGAGTGGAAAATGTTGAAGACCGGAATGATTCATATTGGTTGCGATTTTAGCGCAGCGAATCAGCCACAAGATTACGCGACAATCGAAAAGAAATTTATTAATTTGTTCGCCTGTGCAAGAGTTATAGCAGCCAGAGGCATATGTGGAAGGTGAGATATGCCGCGCTGTAGGCGATGGTGCTCATGTAGATGAATTGAATCAACGGCCAGCGCCAGCTGTTGGTCTCGCGTTTTACCGTGGCCAACGTTGAGGTGCATTGCATTGCCAGCGCAAAGAAAATCAGCAGCGAAAGCGCACCGGCAAGGCCGATGGATTGCTGCAGCGCAGCACCGACATGCGGTGTTTGGTAGAGCGTACCCAGCGTGCTGACGACAGTCTCGCGCGCAACGAAGGCCGTCAGCAGGCCGACGCCGATGTTGCGGTCGAGTCCAATAGGCTTCAATGCCGGCTCAATGAAATTACTGATATTGCCAAGATAGCTGCTGCCGATGGGACTCAATTGGCCGTGGTGGACGGGGAAGTTCGCCAGTATCCACACAGCTAGACTGGTCACCAGAATCACTGTGCCGACCTGCTTTACAAAAATGCGTGCGCGGTCCAACAGGTTGATGCCCAGCGAACGCCAGAGCGGCAGGCGGTACTCGGGCAGTTCAATGGCAAAGGTGGAGTCGTCTTTGCGCAGCAGAGAGAAGTGCAGCAGTCGCGATGTGACCAACGCCGCCACCATGCCAACGGCGTACAGACCCAGCATGGCGCAGGCACGCAGGCCCAGGAACTGCCCGATCACGGGCCGGTCCGGAATGAACGCGGCAATAATCATGGTGTACAGCGGCAGACGTGCGGAGCAGGTCATGAACGGTGCGACAAGAATCGTGGTCAGGCGATCGCGGCGGGAGGATATGGTGCGTGTGGCCATGATGGCCGGTACGGCGCAGGCATAGGCGGAAAGTAACGGTAGAAAGCTGCGTCCGCTGAGGCCGAAGCGATACATGGTGCGGTCGGCGATTACGGCGGCGCGCGCCATGTAGCCGGAATCTTCCAGCAGCGCAATCACAAGGAAGAGCAGAAGAATCTGCGGCAGGTATGTCAGCACCGACACAACGCCCATCCACAAGCCGTCAATCAGCAGTGAATGCAGTATGCCAGTCGGCAGGAATTGCCCGATGACTTCGCCGAGTTTTGTTAGCAGTTCCTGAAAGGCGTCGCTTGCCGGAGCCGCTACGCGGAAGATGGTTTGGAAAACTGCCAGCGTGACGATGAAGAACATCGCCGGGCCCAATATCGGATGCAGCGCAACCTGATCGATGCGGCGCGACCACGAAGATGGCAGTGGGCGGCGGTAAACTCCGATGTCTTCAATTTCCGATTGGCTGCGCGGGCAACCGGCATGTCGCGGTTCGGCTTTCGCCTGCATCACCGGCAGAACAGGTGCTTTGGTGGCCGCAGTTTTCACGCCCAGAAAACGCTGGATGGCTTCAATCCCGCTGCCGCTGGATGCGCTGACCATGGCCACAGGTGTATTCAGGCTTTTCGCCAGCGAGAGCGGGTCAAGATAACCCTGCCGTTGCGCAAGAATGTCTGCCATGTTGACGACGACCAGCGTTGGCAGCTTGAAGTCCAACACTTCCTTGGCCAGTGCCATCTGGCGATGCAACTGCGTCGCGTCAAGAATTAACAAGACAGCTTCTGGCCGCGGCTGACCTTCAATTTCACCACGCAGGGCGCGAACTGCGATGCGTTGATCTTCAGAGGTGATGACAGCTGTTGCACTTTTACTGCGGCTGCCAGCCGTGCCGTTTGTGCCATCGGCTACAAACTCTTCGTCGCTGGCCATGCTCCAAACGCCCGGCAGGTCCAGCAATGTTGCGCGTGTGCCTTTGATTTGTCCGGCACGTTGCTCCACAGTTACGCCAGAGTAATTGCCGACCTTCTGGCGCAGACCGGTGAGCCGATTGAAGAGCGTGGATTTACCCACGTTCGGAGGCCCGATAATAGCGACTGTGCGGTAGGTGCTATTCATTTTTCCAGCACCACAGAAATCAGAGCGGCCGTTTCCTGACGCAATGCGACATCGGCATCGTCCACGCGGTAGACCGAGAGCGCTCCGCGCGAAACGCGACGAATCAACTCCACATGTGCACCCGGACAGAAGCCAAGACAGCGGAGGTAGCAGACCTGAGGAT
Source organism: uncultured Acidobacteriota bacterium (assembly GCA_903932385.1). Taxonomy (GTDB): domain Bacteria; phylum Acidobacteriota; class Terriglobia; order Terriglobales; family Acidobacteriaceae; genus CAIZGA01. Next base: position 329 of record CAIZGA010000250.1, on the reverse strand, counting down.
TCTCTTTAGCGAACTTATCGTCCAGCACAGCATGAATATGCGCATGCGCACCCGGAGCCAGGCTCGAGAGAGGAACCGTTTCAACGCCTATGGGCGAAACTTTCTGCGGTATGGTCTGTGTACTCATCGTCTGGCTGCCCGTCCAGTCACGCTAACGTGCTGAAAATACGAAGTGGATACTAAAGCAATTGTATATCGGACTGATTTAGTCGTCAATTCGCATGGGAAGAAAGCCACCGGCGCAGTGGGGAAGTGATTCAGTTTGCGTTGAATGAGATGTGCAGATGATTTTATGGTGCGCCCGGAGAGATTCGAACTCCCGACCCTTT
>CAIZGA010000249.1 GCA_903932385.1 uncultured Acidobacteriota bacterium | reverse complement strand
GCCCTTGCTGCCTTCGACGAGACTGGTGGCGATTTTTCTTGCTGCGTCGCCCGGCGTAACTGCAGAGATGCTTGCATCGACTGCGGCATTCTTCAATTCGGCGGCGGCCTTGACCACTTCGGCCAGCAGGCGCGGCAGTTGCGACGGTGCGGCAATCGATTTGGCAAACGGTTTGAACAGCAGATCGTCATCGCTGGCATGCAGCACGCTGATGTTTTCCACCACCAGCGAGCCGCGGCAGTCTTCGCCATTTTCATCCAGCTTGTCGAAGGTCAGCACCAGCGCATCGCGCCACTGCGAAAGATGCCGACACAACTCCAGCGCCAGGCCGAGTTCCATAAACTGGCTGTCAATATGTTTCGCGTCCAGTGTGCGAATCACCGCGCCGTTGGAACTGATCAGCACGCGATCCGGCGGTAGATTCAGCGTACCCACCACTTGCATGGCGTAGCTGTGTCGGCGTCCGGTGGCAAACACAATCTCCACACCCGCCGCAGTGGCGGCATGCAACGCGGCCAGGTTGCGCGCGCTCACGCGACCTTCATCGTTCAGCAGCGTTCCGTCCAGGTCCAGCGCAATCATGCGCACCGGCGTTGCCGGGGACTTTGTTTCATGATGCGTTGCGGTATGGGAGGACATCTAAATCTAGCGTACCAATTCGCACGCCGTGCTGTTGGCTGCTGGTACGATATTCACATGGCATCTGCAACCACACAGCAGCCCACGCACTGCGCCCATTGCGGCGCCGTTCTCCCGCAGAACGCGGTGTGCGCTGCCTGCCTGCGACCGCCGCAGCCCGGCAGTGCAGAGTATGCCGCGCGGCTGGAACGCTATGCTACGCTGCCCGCCCGCGTGGCCAATGGCGGCATCATCATGCCGCAGTAACGCGGAGAATTTTTCTTTCGTTCTTCCACAAAAACCTTCCACCGCATTTGGATTTATGACTGACATCGTCCACAAACCGTCCAGCCTACGCGCGGCCATTCGCGGCGAGTTCCGCCCCATGCTGCATCTCGCGTGGCCGCTGGTGCTGGCTGAACTCGGCTGGATGGCGATGTCCATCGTCGATACGATTATGGTCGGCCATCTTCCGGCCAGCGCAGTTTCCATCGGAGCCTCGGCGCTCTCGCAGGTGCTCTACAACACGATGGCCTTCGGCATCGGCGGCATCCTTCTCGGCTTGGACACGCTCATCTCGCAGGCCTACGGTGCTGGTCGCATCAGCGAGGCAAACCGTTGGCTGTGGCACGGCATCGTTCTCTCGCTCGCATTGTCATTTATTTTGATGGGCCTCGTCTGTCTCTGGCCGCTGGCGCTCACCGCCATGCCGATTGACCCGCAGGTCCGCGTCGCCAGCATCAGCCTGCTCTACGCGCTCAACTGGAGCACTCCGCTGCTGCTGCTTTACTTCACCCTGCGCCGTCATCTGCAGGCCTTCAATCACGTGCGCGCAATTGCGGTTGCGCTCGTCACCGCCAATCTCATCAATCTCTTTGGCGACTGGTTGCTGATTTTCCCGCACCATTTCGGTTCATATTATTTTTCCGGATGGGGCGTTGCCGGTTCCGGCTGGTCCACCAGTTACTCGCGTCTGTACCTCGCGCTCTTTATGGCGGCCAGCGTGTTGCATGCTGAACATCGCGAAAAGTATCGGCTGTTTGAAACCAAACTCACCATCGAGTGGCAGCGCATCTTGCAACTCGTCAAACTCGGCGCACCGGCCGGCGGGCAAATTCTGCTGGAGATTGCCATTTTCAGCCTGGTCACCGCGGTCATCGCCACGCTGGGCCCGCTGCAACTTGCCGGTCATCAAATCGCGCTCGACTGCGCCGCCACGGCGTACATGGTTCCCTTCGCCATCAGCGCGGCCACCGGAGTCCGCGTGGGGCAGGCCATCGGCCGCCGCGATGTTCTCGGCGCCACCGCCGCTGGTTGGACCGGTATGATTCTCGGCGCGGGTTTCATGCTGTGCGCGTCGCTCACATTTGTTTCTGTGCCGCGCGTCATCGTGCATGGCTTCTCGCCGGACCCGGCACTGCTGGCCACCACCGTGCCGCTGCTGTACATCGCCGCCGTCTTTCAATTTTTTGACGGCCTGCAAGTCACCGCCACCGGCGCATTACGTGGCGCAGGCAATACCCACGCCGGCATGATGATGCACGGCATCGGCTATTGGATTGTCGGCACGCCGCTCGGCCTCTGGCTCTGCTTCAGTTTGCATTGGGGCGCGGTGGGCATGTGGTGCGGCCTGTGCAGTGCATTGATTCTGGCCGGCGTTGGCCTGATGATGATATGGCGCAGCACAACGCGCAAGCTGCCGCAGATTGTGGCCGCGCACGCCGCTCACATGGACTCGCATATATAGTTGGACTCGCAGCCGCACACATTTTGAGATTGCTATGACACACAACTCCATCACGCACCGCCTCTACTATGACCGCGCCGACCTGCGCAGCTTCACCGCAATCGTCACCGACGTGCGCGAACGCGTCCGCGAAAACGGCCAGAGCCTGTGGGAGATTTCGCTCGACCAGTCCGCCTTCTATCCCACCAGCGGCGGCCAGCCGTTTGATCTCGGCACACTGCGCGCCGTCAGTCGCAGTGGTGCGGAACTGGAAGCGGCTGTGCTTGAAGTTGCCGAAGATGAAGCCGGCGAAGTGTGGCACTGCACCACCAAGCCGCTCAACGCCGGCACAGAAATCACCGGCGAAATTGACTGGCCACGCCGTCGCGACCACATGCAGCAGCACACCGGCCAGCATCTTCTCTCAGCGGTCTTTCATCGCGAACTCAACGCCGCCACCATCTCTTTCCATCTTGGTGAAGAGTCGTCTTCAATTGACCTCGCCGCTGAGGGTATTGAAACGCTGCTCACACCGGAAACCATCGCGCGCATCGAAACGATTGCCAACGACATCATCACGGAAAATCGTCCCGTCTCGCTGCGCAGCGTTCCGCGTGCCGAAGCAGAATCGCTGCTGGCCGCTGGCAGCCTGCGCAAGTTGCCGCCGCGCGAAGGCAGCATCCGCATGGTGGAAATTGATTCGCTCGACCTGAACGCCTGCGGCGGAACCCACGTTCGCAGCACCGGAGAAATCGGAGCGCTGTTAATTCGCAAAATTGAAAAAGTTCGCGGCGGCATGCGCGTGGAATTTCTCTGCGGCACCCGCGCCATTACCACCTCGCGTCGCGAATTTCTGCAGCTGACGGAGTCCTCCGCGCTGCTCAGTTCCAGTGGCGCACAACTCGCCGCGAATATTCAGAAGCTACTGGCGGAATCAAAATCCGCCGCACGCGAACGCTGGACACTGCTCGAACAACTCGCCGCGTATCACGCTGCAGAATTGCTGCAGTCTGCAACCATGCGCGGTGCGTTGCGTTGGGTGGAGTGCGAACTCGCCGACCGCGACCTGGAATACATCAAGCTGCTGGCAGCGAAAATTATTGCCGCCTCGCCGGATACAGCCGCGCTGATTGTTTCGACGCAAGCAGAACCCGCGCCGGTGGCGTTCTCCAGCAGTGCTGCATCTCTGCATGCCGGCAACATATTGCGTGAGTCGCTGGCAACACTCAACCTGCGCGGTGGCGGTTCGGCCACACTGGCCCAGGGAGCCGTTCCCCGCGCGCAACTCGCCGCCCTGCACGATGCCATTGCCGCCGCTTTGCCGCGTTGAGCGAATCCCGCTTCGCTGATAAACTAAATGTTGTGCAGGGCTGGTGAAACCACGCTTCACGCAACGCTTGCACGCTGCACTTTGTGGGGCTGTAGCTCAGCTGGGAGAGCGCCTCGTTCGCAACGAGGAGGCCAGCGGTTCGATCCCGCTCAGCTCCACCAATCCTCTCAATATCATCACTCCATAAACACTGCTCGTGCCGCAACTTTGCAGGCCTGCCACGCATCGCGCGCGGTAAGATGTTCATGGCAGCTAGCCTCGCCACTCCATCCAAACAAGGTTGATGATGACGATATCGAAGAAACGCATAACGCTCTCCCGCCGCATGGCCACTGTCGCAAAGCTGCTGCTCGTTGTCATGGCGCTGTTCACGCTGGCCCCAGCTGCCCGTACGCAG
>CAIZGA010000248.1 GCA_903932385.1 uncultured Acidobacteriota bacterium | reverse complement strand
TTTGTGGTCGCCGACGGTGAGATGGGTGGAGTCCTCGGAAATTAATTGCGAGAGTGCGGGCTGGATGATGTGGGTGACGACGATGGTGCGTGCGGCTTCCAGGCCGGCATCGAGATAGACGGCGGCGATGATGGCTTCCATGGCGTTGGCGAGGAGCGCGGTTTTATTGCGGCCGCCGGTTTGCTGCTCGCCGCGGCCGAGCAGGAGATGTTCTCCGACGGAAAGCGCGGCGGCGACGGTGGCGAGATGGCGGCGGCTGACGAGAAAAGCACGCATGCGGGTGAGACCGCCTTCATCGAGCGCAGGGTAGCGGCGGTAGAGTTCGTCGGCGACGAGAAGACCGACGACGGCGTCGCCGAGGAATTCGAGCTGTTCGTTGTCAGAGAGTGGAGTTGCGGCGGCGGGGACTGGCTCCAGCTGAGCCCGTTCATGCGCGACGGAGCGATGGGTGAGGGCAAGCTCAAGCAGGGTGTGGCGGGAGAAGCGATGACCGAGGCGGGCCTCAAGCGGGCCGCGCGGGGCGGGGGCTGGGGTGCGAGATGTGGAGTTGACCGCCATTGCGATTACTTTAGAACATTTGAGGGAGAAATGGAGGAGAGCAAAGGATTAACACCGATTGCACCGATATAACACCGATTTCAATCAAAAGCGTAGGACGGGTAAGGGCAAAGGCAACTGCGAGGGCACGGTAAGGCAAAAGCAAGTGCGAAGGACGGGGAAGGGCAAGGGCAACTGCTAGGGCGGGGTAAGGCAAAAGCAAATGCTTGTGGGGATTGGTGAGTGAGTCGGTGGAATTAAATTTGCGGGATGAATCCGGTTGTTGAAGTGCGGCGTACTCGATGTGTGCAAGATTATCCCCCCGCTGCTCTGCGAGCAGCGCACACAATGAGGTGAAGCCATGCTGAAGGACCGTCTGTTGAAATCCAACCTGCTGCAATCACTGAACACAGAGAATGGAATTAATCGCCGGTCGTTTTTGACCGGGGCGACGATGTTCGGACTGGGCGCGGCTACGACGGCCATCATCAGCGGCTGCGACAGCAGTTCGATGACGACCGGCACTGTATCCGCAGCGAACACAACAGACACGGCGACGCAGATATTGACGGCGGCGTTGATTGCGGAGAGCCTGGCCATTACAACGTATTACACGGCGCTTTCCTCCTCGGGGGTGATCACGGACGCGAACCTGGCGGGCTCGGGCGGCACGGCGACGAATGTGAGCGTGTCCGGCAATGCGATCAATGTGGCGTATCTGCAGGGCGCGTTGCTGGAAGAAGTGGCGCATGCACAACTGCTGCGTTCGCTGCTGGGGCTGGCCACCAACGGCAGCGGCGATGCGGCGGCGGGAATACCGCAGACGTTTTATTATCCGAGCGGAACGTTCAGTTCACTCTCAAGTTTTCTGCCGGTGATTCTGGCGCTGGAGACGGCGTTCATCGGCGCGTACATGACGGCGGTGGAGGAATTTTCATCGATGGCTGCGGGTTACAACAACTTCAGCGCGACGCAGGCGAACCCCGCGATGAGCGGAAGCAACCTGACGCAGGCTGATCTGGTGCTGTATGCGAAAGTGGCGGCGTCGATACTTGGCGTGGAGTCAGAACATCGCGCACTGGCACGGGCGATACCGGCAGTGACGCTGGGTTCGCCGATCTATGCGGGCATCAACGTGGTGCCGGCCAACAATTTGAATTATGAAATCACCGACGGGCTGACGGGATTGATTGTGAGCGCGAGCGGCAACAGCAGCACAACGGCGGCGGCGGCACTGACACCGTTCATCAGCGCGGGAACATATCCGATGACAGTGACGAGTGTGGCGGCGCAGGCCAGCTTCTCGTCGGTGGTGACGGCATCGGTGCAGGCCAATGTTAGCGGCGGCATACCGGCGGCAGAGTAGACCTCACTTGAAACGATTGCCGGCCAGCGGAGGAGACTCTGCTGGCCGGATTTTTTGCGGAAGATTATTTGCCGGAGGGTGGGTCGGGTTTGTAATTTTCTTTTTCGGCTTTGCCGCTGGGGTCGAGCGTGGCGTCGTCGTCGCTATCGCGCATGGCGGACTTGGGCAGGACGAAGGGTTGCTTGATGCCGGCTTCGGCGGCGGTCTTGGTATCGGGCTGGCTGTCGCGGACGGCGAGGGCGGCGCGATATTCGGCGAGGGCCTGGTCGCGAAGATTTTTATCCGGCGTGGTGTTGATGTCGTAAATGCGGCCGAGATAGATGTGGGCCCAGGCGAGAGTGCGCGGGTCCTGCGAGAGTTTTACGGTCTGCTGGAAGGCGGCGATGGCGTCTTCAGTTTCGCGTTCGAGAATGTCGATGCGGCCGAGGATGAAGTTGGCGCGGGCTGCGTCTTCCGGCGCGGGTTTGGAGTCGAGGACCTTCTGCGCGATTTCTTCGGCGTCGTCATTCTTGCCTTTAATCATGTCGAGGTCTGCGAGGTCGAGGCCGGTGAGCTGGCGCGGGACATGCTGCAGCACGTCAGAGGATCCGTAGGCGGAGAAGACGACATGCTTGGCGACGGAGAGTTCGCGGTCAACGGGCATGCCGTAGACGATTTCTCCCATGGCGTCATTGAGGCTGTCGGGACTTTTTTCAAAGCGGGAAATCTGCTCGTAAAAATATTGCGCGAGAACGAAGCCGGTGTGGACGTCGCGATCGATTTTGGCGCGGCGGAAGGCCTCGGTCTGGTGGTCCCACGCGTCGACGTCGATGGCGTATTTGTCGAAGATGTAACGCGGGCTGTTGGCGGGCGGCGGCGGGGGATGCGGAATGCCGGTATCCATGAGGCGGGTTTCAATGGCGCGGATGAGGCACTCGGTGAAGAAGGCGACGATGTCGCTGCGGAAACTGAAGTCGATGGGCGCGTTGCGGACGATGGTGAGGAAGCCGACCATGCGTTCCAGCGAACCGGCGCGGGTGTAGATGAGCGGCTCGATTTGATAGTGGAGATAGGTGTGGCGAATCTCATCGAGATGGACGGCGTAGGTGGTGCGTGCGGTGGGAACGGGCGGCGGCGTGGCGGAGGGCGAAGTGACAACGATGTAATCCGCACCGTAGACGCGCGCGTTGGTGAGGGTGGGCGAGAGCATCGGTTCGAGCAGGACGAGGAAGCGGCGGCCTTCGTAGGTGGAGGCGGGCTGCTTGAGATAGATGTTGGTCTCCAGCACCATGCGGGTCATGGGATCGTGGATGGCGTTGGTGATGTCTTCGTAGTCCGGCCGATGGCGAAGCCAGATGAGGTGGAGATTGATGGCGTTGGCAAATTTGCGGAGATAGGGAAGTACGCCGACGACGCCGGTGGAGTCTGGCGGCATGTCCTGCGATTCGGCGGAGGGGGAAAGCTCGGGCGGCGGCGTGAGATAGACGGCGAGCGAAATATACTGCGAGACGTTGCGGTCTTCATCGCCGGCGTCGCGACGGTGGATGAAGAGGCAGAGCTGGTCGCGGGCATCGCGGGCGGCAGCGGATTCTTCCAGCGCCTGGTTCATCTCATTGCGAACGGCGATGCGGACGGGAGCGGAATCTTTCAGGCCGATATCGTATCCGCAGACGTTGAGGGCGGCGGCGAGGAAGAAGAGCGGTTCGTTGGTTTCAAGGCTGACGGCGGGGCCGGCGGGGTCGATGGCCGAGGGCGGCGGCGGCAGGGCATTGCGGACACGGGTCTGGCCGGAGGTGCTGGAGTAGACGCTGTCAATGGATTGCGGCGGCGAGGTGGGGGACTGCTCGGGCGCGTCGGGGGGCGGCGGCGCGGATTGCGCGAGCGCGGTGGCCACGGAGAGGCAGAAGGCGAGAAACAGAAGGACAAAGTGATGAAGTTTGGAGCGGTGCAACGGTGCCTCCACGGTGGTGATATGGAGAGTTTACGGCAAAACGGGGGGATGTGTGGCGTGAGGCGATAGGCTGAACGCGAACAAGGTGAAAGGACTAACACCGATTTCACCGATGGGACACCGATAGGGCCAAGGGTGGGGACTGGGAAAGGCAAGAGCCGACCACAGATTGCACCGATTCACAGAGATAACACCGATAGAACTAAAAGCGATAGGCGGATAACGGCGGGGGTGAGGCAACTGCAAGAGCAACTACAGGGGTTCTTCGCGCTGCGCATTCTGAATGACGGCGGTGGTGGGGAGGGATTTTTATTTCGCTGATGCGCGATGCTGCATTAGCCGTGGACGGAGCCATCAGCCATGAACACTGATGCCGGCGAAGGAAATCAGGACGGAGCCGCGGACAGGTTGGCCGAAGACGAGGGCCGGCTGGTAGACGCTGAAGAGCAGGCGGTCGTTGATGGAGGTGCGGATTTCCGGTGTGTCGGGGCCGGAGAGGATGCGGTAGTCGTAGATGTGGCCTTGCGAGTTGACGAAGGCCTGAACGAGCAGGGTGTCGTCGTGGTCCATCTGCACGGCCTGGGGCTGAACGCTGGAGTAGAGATAGCGCGGACCGGTGCTGCCGCTGGCGGGGCTGTTATCTGCGATGAGCGGCGCGGGCGCGGAGAGGACGCCGAGGAGCAGGGCGCAGGCGGTCATCAGGACAGCAGTGCTGGCCATGCCGCCGATGGCGCGGTAGAAGATTGGGCCGACGGAATCATTCCACAACTGCGCGAGGGAAGTGGGGCGGAAGGCGTGGAGGAGCGAGCGCTGCTCGGCTTCGCGTTCAAGGGCGATGGCGGAGCGGAGGCGGTCTGCGAGATTGGCGGGCGCGGCGGCGCGGCCGAGTTGCGAGAGGCCGGATTGCGCGGCGAACCAGGCGGAGAATTCTTCGCTGCAGGTGGGGCAGAAATCAAAATGCGCGGCGATGGCCTGCATGCCGAGGCCGGTGAGGGTGCCGTCGAGATAATCAGAAAACTGGGAGCGGAAATAATCGCATGCACCTGGCTGGCGCACGTTGAGCGGACTCATAACGCTGCCTCCTCAGAGCTGATGCCGAAGTCGGATTGCGGCGGAATGCGTAGCGGGCGTTCAGCATGGAAAGCGTCTTCGACGTGGGCGATGAGCGCGTTGATGGGCTGCGACAAATCGGCAAGCTTGATTTCCGGCAGCACGGCGGGAGCGGAAGATTTACCGGCGGCTTTTTTGACGGCAGTGAAGGCGAGCTGCGGAGTCTGCAGCGGGGCAAGCTCTGCACGCAGGGCCTGACGGCCGCGCATGAGGCGGGACTTCACGGTGCCGGGTTGAATCTTTAAGACGTCGGCGATTTCTTCATACGAGAGGCCTTCAATTTCGCGAAGGACGAGGACGGCGCGGAAACTTTCTGGCACGCGGGAGAGAGCGAAGGCGATGGTGGCGTTGAGTTCGCGCTGCGCGACGGAGTCAAAGGGCGAGGGGCCGGGGTCGGCGATGGAGTCGGCGATGGGACGCGAGTCATGCGTGTTGGGACAGCGGCCGAGGTCGTCGGACTCGATGGCGATTTCGCGGCGTTTGTGGCGAATCCACCAGCGGCGTTGGTTGCTGGCTTCGTGGAGCGCGATGCGGTAGATCCATGTGCGCAGGCTGGAGCCGCCGTGGAAACTGCCGATGCCGCGGTAAATCTTGATGAAGACTTCCTGGGGTGATGTCGGCGGCGTCGGCTGGGTCCTGCAGATTGCGCGCGACGAGAGAGTAGACGGGCTTGTGGTAG
>CAIZGA010000247.1 GCA_903932385.1 uncultured Acidobacteriota bacterium | reverse complement strand
GATGTGCGTAAAGGCCTCATCGAAGCGTGCGCGGGAGACCTCATCAATCTCGCGGATGCTTTGCTGCGTGTTCTCGATGGAGTCGAGCAGGTCCTTGCGCTGCGTCTCCAGAAAGCCATGCCGCTGTTGCGACTCGGCATATTCTTCCAGCGCCATCATGTTCACCGGGCCCATGTTTTCCAGCTTCTGCTTCATGGCGCGGCACTCTTCTTCTTCCACGGCCAGCGGCTCGGCTTCCAGTCGCACGATGACTTCATCGGCGCGCAGTTCAGCCGCTTCCACACTCAGGTCGCTGACGCAGAGTCCTTCAAGGTGCTCAATGTCCGACGTAAGTTTGGCGGCGTGTGCCGTGCGTTCGCTGCGCAGTTCGCGCTTCTCTTCAGTCTGCTGGCGCAGTGCGCGGAGTTGCTGATCCAGCTCTGCCATGCGCGCGCGCAGTTCGGTGGCCTCAGTGGTCAGCCGCTGCACGGCGGCAATGTTTTCATCGCGCGTGGTGATGTACTGCTTCTCCAACTCCGCCAACTGCGCGCATTCCTGCTCGCGCTGCTGCCGCTCTGCCACGGCCGATGCCAGCTGCGATTCCAACTGGTTCATCTGCTCGGACTGACGCGCGTGAATGCGGTCGGTCTGCTCAAAGCTGGCCTGCGCGCCGCGGCGACGTTCTTCCAGCGCCGCCAGTTGCGCGGCTGCAGTGGCGTAGGCGTGCTGCGCCAATTCGCGAGCATGACGCTGTGTCTCCAGCTTCTGCTGCACGCCGGCAATCTGTTCTTCAATCGCCGTGCGCTGCACTTCAAGCTGCGCCGCTTCATCCTGTTTCTGCGCGATGAGTTCCCGCCGCGCCGCCGCATCGCTGCGATTGCGTTCGAGCGACAACGTCCACTCCTGCGTGCGACGTTCCAGCCGTGCCACTTCCGACTCCATCTGGCGCAACGACGCGCCGTGGTTGGCGGCTTCGCGTTCGGCTTCGCGCCGCGCTTCGCTTTCGCTTTCCAGTCGCGCGTTCAACTCGGCAATGCGACGCTCCAGTGTTGTCGCTTCCATCTCCGCAGTGGTCAGCAACTGCTGGCACTCTTCCAGCTTCTGTTGCGTCTCACGCAATTCGCGCTTGATGGCCAGAGGGCCTTCTGCACGCGGCAAACCGCCGGTGACGGTGACGTTGTGGAAGCACTCGCCCGAACGCGCCAGATAAAACGCATCCGGATTTTCCAGCGCCAACTGCCGCGCCGTCTCCGCATCGGGAGCAATGTAACCATCACGCAGCTTGGGCAGAATTACTTCCAGCGCTTTGCCGAAACCTTCCTGCACGCGAATGCATTCGGTCAGCGGAATCACGCCATCGCGCAGCACATTTGGATTCGGCTCCGACTTGCCGGCGAAAGAAAATTTCGCCTGCGCATCTTCTGGATGCACCAGCAACGTGGCGCGTCCTTCAACATCGGTCTTCAGCAACCGCATCGCAGCCTGGGCATCGTCCCATGTTTTTACGACGATGTAATTCAGCTCGTCGCGCAGGAACTCATCGACCAGGCTTTCATACTGGCCGTCGACTTCAAGAAATTCGGCAAGCACGCCCATCGGCTTCCAACCGCTGGCCGAAGGATTCGCCTGGAAAAGATTCCGTACCGTATCAGTGGAGTAGCTATGATCGCGGATGAGGCCTTCAAGCGAACTGACGCGGCCGCTGAGACCGGCAGCTTCGGCACGAAATTTATCGGCACGCTGGCGCGCGGCAGTTTCTTCTTCGCGCTTCGCCGTCAACTCTGCGCGGACCTCGGCAATCACGGCTTCCAGTGAACGCAGTCGTTCGCTGAGTCCTTCAAAACGCATCGACATCTGCCCGCGCGCCACGCCCAGTGTTTCCAACTCGCTCTGCGCTGCAACCGATTCAGTTGTCAACCGCTCGGCATCGCGCTCCAATCCGGCCAGCGATTCTTCGGCCTGCGTCACCTGATTGCGCGCATTCGAAGCGCGGGTCAACAGGTCCAGCGATTCACGACGGTGCCGCTCCATGTCATGTTCGGTGGTCTGCACGGCGCTGCTTGCATCCTGCGCCTGCTGCTGTTTTTGCTGTGCCTCGGCGCGGCTGGCTTCGGTTTCCGTTGCTGCGGTTTCAAGAAACGCACGCTGCTCTTCGCGTTCGCCGGCCAACCGGTCCAACTGCTGACGCATCTGCGCGCGCTCTGCTTCGCCGCCGGCCATGCGTGCAGAAAGTTCTGCAATGCGTTCCTGATTAGATGCAAGCCGTGCCGTGGCGCGTTCCAGTTCCACCGCTGCCTGATTGGAAACTTCCTGCGCTTCGCGGGCCTGGTTGTCGAGTGCGTAGCCTTGTTCCACACCGATGGTGTGCTCGGCATCCATCGCGGTCACGCGTTCTGCCTGCGCATCAATCTCCACGGTGAGTGCTGCAATCTCCGCTGCCAACGCGGCCTGCTCTGCATCCATCTGCGCCAACCGGCTGGCCAGCACAACACGCAACCGGTTGCGCATCTCATCGCGCAGCGCGGAGTAGCGCTCGGCCTTCGCAGCCTGACGCTTCAACGAATTCATCTGCCGCGTGACTTCTTCAAAGATGTCATTCAGTCGCGCAAGATTCTGTTTGGCAGATTCCAACCGCAACTCCGCCAGCCGCTTCTTGGTTTTGAAGCGCGTGATGCCGGCTGCCTCTTCAATGATGGAACGACGATCCAGCGGCTTGGAACTCAGCAACTGGCCGATGCGTTCCTGGCCGATGATGGCGTAGCTTTCCGTGCCCAGGCCCGTGCCCATGAAGATGTCATGGATGTCGCGCAGGCGGCAGATTTTCCCGTTCAACAAATACTCGCTCTCGCCGGTGCGGAACAGGCGGCGCGTGACAACAATTTCTCCGGCGCGGGTCGGTGTGCGGTGGAACTTGCGGCGGCGGATCTTCAACACCACAGGGTTCTGGGATTGCTCCGTCGCTTCAGCTTCGGCTTTTTCTGCGGCGGCTTCCGCAGCAGCTTCTTCCGCGCTGCCCGGCTGCACATCAGCAATCGATTCTTCCGTCTCTGCCGCAGCCTGCGCGCGGATGGCTTTTTCATCCCAATCGCCAACGGTTTCCACTTCGCCCGCTTCTTCGGCATCGTTGCCGTCATAGACTTCGGGATCAAACAGCGTCAGTGAAACTTCCGCCATGCCTGTCGGTTTGCGGTCGCGTGTGCCGGCAAAGATGACGTCTTCCATTTTGATGCCGCGCAGGCTCTTTGCGCTCTGCTCGCCCAGCACCCAGGTGATGGCATCGGAGATGTTGGATTTACCGCATCCATTGGGGCCCACCACTGCGGCGATGCCCTCGCCGGGCAGCACCACCTCAGTCCGGTCACAGAAGGACTTGAAGCCGAGTATCTGCACTTTTTTCAACTTGAGCATTGCCTGAAAGCCTCCGCGTTGCCCCGTGGGAACAGGGAACTAAACAACTCTAGAACGCATCCGGCAGGGAATCAACATCACCAGCCCAACATCTTGTGGATAATGCGTATCGAACCCATTTTGTTGTGCGGCTATGCGAAAAGCAGCACCATTTCTGTCGCAATCCGGGTACAAACCGGCTATTGCCAGCCTAATCTTTCGATGTGAATTCTGTAGAAATCAGTTGGCCCCGGCTTCGCTTTGAATCCGTAATTCTGTCGGGAAATCTTCATTCCGCCATCCAGCTCGATGAGGAATTCAATCCCGATAGAAAATAGCCGCAGACAATCGATTTATGTCGCTAGAAAATACAGGCAAACGGCTGGCGGCAGGTTTGCCACAAATCTGGTGCAGCAAATAAACTTTGCCATATACGACAAACGTCCGTGTTCGCCGCTTGCCAGTCTGTTTTCACCACTTTTATAATTTGTCATCCAGCTGAGTTCTGTTACTCTGCAAAACAGCAGTGCTTCTGTAGTGTCAGAGCCGGGAATCAGATGGTCCAGACCCGCGCAAGTACGGCGCATACACTGTGCCGAAATTGAAAACCTCGAAATCAGTCCGCCGTAATAAAATTTCGACTTCACACCAATCGGGAGTCTTTCGATAATGAAGAAAGTTGTATTCGCCCTTCTCCTCGCCGCCGCCGCCCTATCGGTGGCTCCACGTTTGTACGCGCAGCAGATCACCATCAAGGATCCGGCAGAGTACAACGAATACAGCAATGCCATTGGCCAGTCCACACCGGCTGCCAAGGCCGCTGCTATTGAGACCTTCCTCATGCACTATCCGCAGAGCGTGGTCTATTCAGACATGCTGGAGCAGCTGGTTCAGGCCTATGCAGCCGTGCCGGATCCGGTCAAGTCGCTGGATGCCGCTGGCCGCCTGTTGAAGCTGAACCCGAACAACCCGCGCGCCATTCTGATTGAGGTCTACTTCAAATCGCAGCAGGCAGCGCAGGCCACTGACCCGACGGCCAAGCAGAACCTGCTGGATGATGCCGCCACCTTCGCCAAGCGTGGTCTTGCGATTCCCAAGCCGGCCGGCGTTTCCGATGCCGACTGGGCCAAGACGCAGTCCACCACCACGCCGCTCTTCCACAGCACCATTGCTGCCGCTGCGGCCAACAAGAACGACTTCGCCACCGCCATCACCGAATACACGGCGGAGTTGAACTCGATGCCGGTCGAGCAGACGGCAGTTCCTTCACAGGCGCTGCAGGACACCTTCTATCTGGGCGTGGCCTACTTCAAGAAGAGCCCCCCGGATTACGTGAGCTGCGTTTGGTATGCAGACCGCGCCGCACACTTTGCACCGCCGGCCTACCAGGCACAGATGCTGCCCACGGCGAAGTATTGCTACAACAAGTACCACGGCAAGATGGACGGCTTTGACGCTGTTGAAGCTCTGCAGTCGCCCACGCAACTGGTGCCGCCGTCGACCTTCACCATCACTCCCGCACCCAAGCCGGATGATCTGGCCCACCAGGCGCTGCAGGGCGTGACCGACCTGAAGACACTCAACCTTGGCGATGAGGAATACATCCTCATCAACGGCACGCGGCTGAACATCGAGGATATCAATAACAACGGTCAGTGGGACCCGGGCGAACCGCTGTATTACGACGTGAACGGCAACGGCGT
>CAIZGA010000246.1 GCA_903932385.1 uncultured Acidobacteriota bacterium | reverse complement strand
TCGATTGCTATCTTGCGGCAGTGATCCTGGAACTCGCACTCGCTGCAGTGACGGTTTAGCGATATATCTGGGGGCGAATGGACAGACAACAATTTGATGATTTTCTTAATGTGGTTCATCACCTGAGTCGACATTCCAGAGGTCTTCACTTTAAGTGTGGCTTGCTCCTCGCCGTGAATAATCTTGCCTAAGCCAACAGGACGGCCAAGAACTTTGGAAAGTACCAATGCATCAAAGGCAAGCATCATCCGCTCGTCATTGTTTAGCTTGTTTTGATAGGCAAATCGAATTGGGACATACTTCGCCGACTTGCCTCGTCCTTCGGATGGAACCCGCTCAATCGCGTGAAGACGAGCTTCAATGATCCACACCATGCGCTCGTCAGCCTCTTGTTTTGTCATGGCAGTGGCAACAGTCAACTTGCCTTCTGCTTCCGATAAAGAGGTCGTCTCCCCAAGCTGACCATTACGGGCCTGTTGAATTTCATCAGCGCGCAATGGAACGTCAGTTGCCAATCGCCATTTCGCCGATTTCATATCTTCTGAAGACGTATAGTTTCCGCCATTTCGACTGCTACAAGGTGAAATTGCGTATTCTCCAGATGGTGTTTGCGTGAGCAATCGTTTTGCTTCCGCCACACGATATGAGTCTGACTGGGTCTTCAACCATTCAGCATAGGTATTTCCGATGACATGTTTGCCAGTAGCCAACAACCAGCATTTCATCGGGCATTTTAGATACGCCTCAAATATGTTCGGGGTAATCGTCATCGGTGCTACTTTCTGAGTCAACAGAGAAAGTGTGCGCCACAACTCAACATTGATTGTCTTCTGGCATCAACCGAAAGTTAGCGATATGTCGCTATGCGGTGAATTGGTTGGCGGTCTGAATGTTAAACCTGCGCTGGGAAAACCGGAATACCATGCTGCACGTATTTTCATGCAATCAGGAATGGTGGCAATTAGCATATTATCGCACACCATGAACGGCGGCTTTCGTGCGGGCTATTTTCAACATCGAATGTCTCTTGCTGATTGCGGAAGTCTACTCTTGGTTTTTCACCGCCGCAAAGTGGTCAGATTAAGTCTGAACTACTACACCTAATTCTCGCCTCATCATTCCCCAATCCTAGTTTCTCAATGGCTTCCCGTTCTTCAACATGTACTCCACCCGTGCCCTGGTCTTCGCCGTCGCCAGCAATTCCATGAAATTCTTGCGTTCCAGATCGAGCAGCCATTGTTCGTCCACCAGGCTACCCGCTTCCACGTCGCCTCCGCACATGGTTTCGGCGATGCGGCAGCCGATGTTGTAGTCGTGTTCGGAAATGAAGCCGCCTTCAAACATATTGACCATCGCGGCTTTGAGAGTGGCGATGCCGGGGCGTCCGGCTACCGGTATCTGGCGCGGGGCGAGCGGTGGGCGGTAGGCGGAGGAGGTGAGCGCCCTGGCTTCTTCTTTGGCGACGTGCAGCAATTCATATTGGTTGAGCACGATGCGATCCGATGGCCTGAGATAACCCATGTCGCGCGCGAGTTCGGCGCTCTTGGCGACTTCGCCCATGGCGATCTGCTGAAAGTAGCGGCGCAGGTGTGGAAAAATGTCGCCGCCTCTGGCTTCATTCGCCGCACGCAGCGCCATCTCCTTGCAACCGCCGCCTGCCGGCAATAAGCCGACGCCGACTTCGACCAGGCCAATGTATGTTTCCAGCGAGGCAACAATGCGCGTGCAGTGGATGGTAAATTCGCAGCCGCCACCGAGGGCGAGACCGTACACCGCCGCAATGGTGGGTACCTGAGCATATTTCAATCGTTGCGAAACCTGCTGGAATTTGGCGACCACGTCTTCCACGCGCGGCACGTTGCCCGCTGCGGCGTTGACGATCTCGCCCAGCCCGCCGCCTCCCGCGATGGTGTATTTTACCCGCTGTGCAGCTCCCTTGAATTTGTCGAACAACCCGGCAGGTGGAGTATCAGCCGCATCCTGAACGCCTTGCATCAGTTGCAGCAGGTGTGCCCCTGCGGAGAATGGCGCTTCCACTTGCCAAAGAACCAGCGCACGAAAATGTGCCTCGGCCTCGGCGATTGCACGCAGAATTCCGTCCAGCACTTCGTTGCTGATGGCGTGCATCTTGGTCTTGAAGCTGAGAATGGCAATGTCGTCACCGGTATGCCAGAGGCGCACGGCATCGGTTTCGAAGACGGTTTCGCCATATTGGACGGATTCGCCGAGGAGCCGGTCGGGGAATAGTTGACGGCGGTAGACGGGAAGTTGGGAGCGAGGTTGATAGGTTCTCTCCCTTCGCTGCGCTTCTCCCTCTCCCACATGCGGGCAAGGGGAGTATGAACCTTGAGGAGTATGTACGCCAACTCGATCAGATTCGGTAGCCCAAGATGGCAGCGGGGCATTTGACATGGTTTTGCCCGCAGCAATATCGGCGCTGATCCAGTTTGCCACTTGCTGCCAGCCTGTAGCCTGCCAGATTTCAAACGGGCCGCTGTCCCAACCGAAACCCCAGCGTACCGCAAAATCAAGATCGCGGGCATTGTCGGCGATGTGTTCAAGCTGCAACGCGCAGTAATGGAACACGTCGCGGAACGTAGCCCACAGGAATTGCGCCTGCGGATGCTGGTTGCCGCGCAATCCGGCAAGTTTCTTTGCCCAGTCACGTTCGCGCAGAATTTCCTTCACCCCATCGTCTACCTTGGCTTCGGAAAGGCGGTATTCTTTGGAGTGAATATCCAGCACGTGGATTTCTTTGCCGATCTTCTGGTAGATGCCACGCTTTGTTTTCTGCCCGAGCGCGCCCTGTTCGACCAGATAATTGAACCAGTCCGGCAAGTCAAAGTGCTTGTGCCACGGGTCTTCAGTCAGATTCTCGCGCATGGTGTTGACCACATGCGCATAGACATCCAGGCCAACCACGTCCAAGGTGCGGAAGGTGGCGCTCTTGGGGCGGCCCAGATAGCGTCCGGTCAGCGCATCCACGGTATCGAAACCGAGGTTGAACGCCCGAGCGTGGTGCTTGGTGGCAAGCATGGAAAACACGCCGATGCGGTTGGCAATAAAGTTGGGCGTGTCCTTGGCGCGCACCACGCCCTTGCCCAATGTGGAGACGAGAAATTCTTCGAGATGATCGAGCAGGGACGCTTCGGTGCCGGTGCAGGAAATCAGTTCGACCAGATGCATGTAGCGCGGCGGATTGAAAAAGTGAATGCCGCAGAAACGGTGCCGCAAATTTTCCGGAAAAGCTTCGGCGAGTTTATTGATGGATAGCCCGGAGGTGTTACTGGCAAAGATGCTGCGCTCGCCCAGATAGGGCGAAACTTTTTGGTACAGGCCGGATTTCCAGTCCATACGTTCGGCGATGGCCTCAATCACCAGATCGCAGCCATGCAGTAATTCGAGGTGCTGTTCGTAATTGGCGGGCTGAATGCAAGTGAGTTTGGATGGGCTGGCTACAGGAGCAGGTTCAAGCTTCTTCAATCCTTCCAGCGCCTTGTTCACGTTGCC
>CAIZGA010000245.1 GCA_903932385.1 uncultured Acidobacteriota bacterium | reverse complement strand
TCAGACCGAGCGAAGTGACTTCGCGAACAGCCTTGATGGTGTTGATCTTGTTCGCGCCGGCGTCCTTCAGGACAACGGTGAACTCGGTCTTCTCTTCGGCTGCCGGTGCTGCTGCACCGCCGCCGCCGGCCACTGCCACCGGGGCTGCTGCTGCTGCGGAAACGCCGAGGCGCTCCTCGAGCTTCTTGACCAGAGCTGCTGCTTCGAGCAGGCTCAGGCTGACAATCTGATCTTCCAACTGCTGAATATCCGCCATGCTATCTCTCCATGTTTGAATCTGTGTCTGATGTTTGAATCTGCGTCTAAAGTCGTTGTAAAACTTCCTGCTCGTTGCTTCCCTGCTGCTACTTGCATGCCGCCGTTCCAGACCGGTTTCCGTTGCGCCAGACCCGCGCCCCGACTCCGGAATTGCCGCAAACTTTTCGGCTTACGCTTCCGGAGTTGTTTCCGGTGCTGCCGCTGCTTCCGGTGCCGCTTCCGCTGCCGGAGCTGCCTCGGCCACAACTTCTGCCGCCGGAGCTGCTTCTGCTACCGGAGCTGCTTCTGCTACCGGAGCTGCTACCGGACCGCCAAACTTGCCCTTCTCCACGCCCTGGTTGATGACAACAGCCAGATCGCGTCCAGCGGCGTTCATCACTGTTACCAGGCGCTGCGCCGGTGCGTTGATCAGGAACAACAGCTTGGCATAGATTTCGCTCTTGCCCGGCATGCTGGCCAGCTGCTTGATTTCTTCAATGTCCAGCACCTTGCCGTCGACAATGCCCAGCTTGAAGGTGAACTGGGAATTTTCCTTCACCCAGTCGTTGAGCGCCTTGGCCAGAGCCACCGGGTCGCCCGAGGTGTATGCCACCGACGAGACACCCTTCAGCCCCTGCAGCGCCGCCTCAATCTCAGTTCCCTGCGAAGCGCGCGATGCCAGCTTGTTCTTCAGCACGCGGTAGCGGCCGCCTGCGGCGCGCACCGTCTTGCGCAGCTCAAAGTCCTGCGAAACGGTCAGCGCGGAAAATGTTCCCACGATTGCGCTGGTCGAGCCTGCCAGATCCTTGGTCAGCTGCTCCAGCTTTTCCGATTTTTTTGCCCTGCTCAGTGCCATATCTCAGCCTTTAGCCGCCGGCTGCATTCGCCGGCCAAATCAAATGTTGTACCAATTCAAAATTCTGAAGGCCAGCGACCTTACGCCTTCGCTGCCAGGTCTGCCACCGACTGGTCCAGCTTGATGCCGGGGCCCATCGTCGAGCTGAGCGTGATGCCCTTGATGTACCGGCCCTTGGCTGCCGAAGGCTTCGCCTTCACTACGCTGCCAATTACCGTCATCGCGTTGTCCACCAGCTTCTGCGCGTCAAACGAAAGCTTGCCCACCGGCACATGTACCAGCGCCGTCTTGTCGGTGCGGAACTCAACCTTGCCGGCCTTGATTTCCTTCACCGCTGCGGCCACATCCGTGGTCACGGTTCCGGTCTTCGGGTTCGGCATCAGGCCGCGGGGTCCAAGCACCTTGCCCAGGCGTCCCACAGACTTCATCATGTCCGGCGTCGCAATCAGGGCGTCAAAGTCAGTCCAGTTTTCCTTCTGGATCTTCTCAACCAGTTCTTCGCCGCCGACAAATTCAGCGCCGGCCGCTTCGGCCTCACGCTGCTTGTCGCCATTGGTGATCACGGCCACACGCTTGGTCTTGCCCAATCCATGAGGAAGAACCACGGTGCCGCGGACCATCTGGTCGGCATGTTTCGGGTCGACACCCAGACGCATGGTCAGGTCAACCGTTTCATCAAACTTTGCGAATTTGGCCTTCTGCAGAAGGGGCACTGCATCGGTCAGAGCGTACAGACGGGCTTCTACCAGAGCGCGCGCCTTCGCTGTGTTCTTGCTAAGCTTCTTGGGCATTTTTTATCCTCGCCTCCCACCGCGCGGACCCTTGGATGTCAGGCTGATGTTGTTCCGCCTTTTGGTACATCCGCAGCGCTTGATTCTCGCTGAACCTGCCCAGAAATTGCTAGTAATCAACTGCTGGTTTGGACAGGCC
>CAIZGA010000244.1 GCA_903932385.1 uncultured Acidobacteriota bacterium | reverse complement strand
GGAGTCCATATCAATCTCGGACCAACATCGCACGCTGACGCGACAACAGCACTCTTTGCGGAAAATGCCTCCGAAGTTCTTGTCACTTGCTCCAGCGAGAGTTATGGAGAAATCTGTGTATTGCTCGATAAGGCTGGAGACTTCTTTCCGCTGGATATTGGAGAAGTTGGAGGCAGCAGGCTCGAAATCTTTGCGGGAGACAACAAACTTATCGATGCATCAATTGATGAGTTGAATTCGGTCTTCTCCGTAGCACTCGAATCACAACTCGCCGAGGAGGTACACGCATGAAGCCTCTGATGTTTGAAGGTATTCCCGGCGAAGCAGACCGCATCGTTGGCAATGTGGCTGAAGTTGCGCCGCGTTGTATGGAAGACGACAAGCTGCGCGAAGAGTGCGGCGTCATGGCCATCTACGGCCACCCAGATTCTGCTCGAATGATTTATCAAGGCCTGTATGCGCTGCAGCATCGCGGGCAGGAGTCGGCCGGCATTGCAACGGCTGATGGCAACACACTCAGCAATATTAAAGGTATGGGCCTCGTCAGCGAAATATTCACCGACGATGTCCTGGCAAAACTTCCCGGAGCGATGGGTATCGGCCACACACGCTACTCCACTACCGGCGACTCGGCACTGCTGAACGCGCAGCCAATTCGTGTGGAGTCCACCAAGGGACTTATCGCCATCGCACACAACGGCAACCTGGTGAACTTGGGCACGGCGCGCGAAAAACTGGAACGCGATGGCGCAATATTTCAGACCACTAGCGATTCAGAAATTATCGTTCAACTCATCGCACATTCGCGTGAGACGACACTCGTGGATGCGATTGCCGATTCACTCAGCAAAGTAGAAGGTGCATTTTCTATCGTGATGGCAACTCGCGACCGCATCTTTGCTGCACGCGATCCGCATGGCTTCCGTCCACTTTCCATGGGGCGCATTCCGGGCACCAACGGTCAGCCGGATACGATTGTTTTCGCATCAGAGACCTGCGCCTTCGACCTGCTGCGTGCCAAGTATGAGCGTGATGTGAAGCCCGGCGAACTCATCATGGTCTCCGGCGACGGCGTTACATCTCGTCACTTCGGCGGCAAGGTCACTCAGGCCAGCTGCATTTTTGAGCATGTATATTTTGCGCGGCCCGACAGCATGATTTACGGCCGCTGGGTGCAGGAAAGCCGCGAAGAGATGGGCCGCCAGTTGGCTCGTGAATCCGCAGTGCCAGCCGACCTGGTTGTGCCGGTGCCCGACTCTGGCGTGACCGCGGCCATTGGCTACTCCGCAGAAAGCGGCATTCCATTTCGCTTCGGACTCATTCGCAACCACTACGTTGGCCGTACCTTCATTGAGCCGGAACAACGTGTGCGAGACTTTGGCGTTCGATTGAAATTGAATCCGGTGCGTAATCTGCTTGCGGGTCGTCGTATTGTGTTGATCGACGACTCCATCATTCGCGGAACGACAAGTAGAAAGATTGTGCGCATGGTGCGTGCTGCCGGCGCAACGGAAGTGCATCTTCGCATCAGCTGTCCGCCGACGATATCGCCGTGTTTCTATGGTGTGGATACGCCGCGTAAACGCGAACTCATCGCAGCGAACCAATCCATCGAAGAGGTCCGCAAATTTATCGAGGCAGATTCTCTGTCGTATCTCTCGCTGGACGGTTTGAAAAAGTGCTGCGGCGATGGGGGAGAGAATAGCTACTGCACGGCCTGCTACACCGGCGTCTACCCAACCCAATGGGTCGATGTAGAAGAAATCCTTCCAGCAACTATTGCAAAATCATCTTAAATAACTAAGCCGATGTTTGAGTGCTAATTGAAACAGGCACTCATGCACCGGCTGAATTGTGTCTACTTACTGCAAATCAAACAACAGCACTTCGCCACCATCGACACTGGCAATCGTCAGTGTTTTCTCATCGCTGATCTGCAAGCCATCGCCCTGCTGCAATGTTGTGCCATTGGCGGTTACGCTGCCGCGAGCCACCTGCAACCAACCGTGCTCATGCTTGAAGGTGTGCGTGACGCTTTTGCCCGCTTCAATTTTGGCGGCCAATAGTTCCGCATCGCTGAAGATGACGAACGATTCATCGCGGCCATCTTCGGATGCGAGCAAGTGTATTTTGTTCGGCTCATCCAGCACGGCAAAACGCTTCTGCTCGTAGACCGGCGCAATGCCGCGCACATTCGGCATCAGCCAAATCTGCAGCAGGTGCAGTGTCTCATCGCTGCTAGGATTCACTTCGCTGTGCAGCACGCCACTGCCTGCTGACATGTGCTGCAGTTCGCCGGGACGCAGCACGCCGCTGCCGCCGTGAGAATCCTCATGTTGCACGGCGCCTTCGAGAACATACGTCAGGATTTCCATGTCGCGATGTGGATGTTTGCCGAAACCGGTGCCCGGCGCAACGTAATCTTCATTGATGACACGCAGCGCGCGGAAGCCCATTTGGGCGGGGTCATAATAATCGGCAAATGAAAATGTAAAGCGCGAATCCAGCCAGCCGTGGTCTGCGTGGCCGCGTTCCTGTGAGGGTCTAAGCGTCAGCATGGTCTTCTCCAGAACTGCTTGTATACGAATATATGATGCGCGTAGCAATGAAAAGTTGCAGCTACGAGGGCAGCCGTTCCTCATGCAGGCCAGAGGCGACTTCGCAAACAAAGACCTGCGCCGTGATGCCAGACTTCGCGAGATACTGGCTTTGTAGCGTACTTGCAAATGTGGCACTTGCAGCAGCGTCTACCAGGCTTACCGTGCAACCGCCGAAGCCGCCGCCAGTCAGGCGGGAGCCATAGCATCCGGGCAGAATGCTGGCAAGATCCACTAGTAGATCGCATTCAGCGCAACTCGCTCCAAAATCATCACGATAACTTTTATGAGCGGCAGTCATGATGGATCCAGCTGATGCCAGATCGTTGTTGCGCAATGCAGTAGCTAGTTGCAATACGCGTTCGCTGTCACTAATCACATGGCGCGCGCGAAGATAGGCGAGTGTGTTCATCTCGTGTTGTGCGGCGGCCAGTTCTGCCAGTGTGACATCGCGCAAGGCATGCACGTCGGGTTTTCGATTGGCCATCACTCGCGTTGCTTCCGCCACTTGTGCGCGGCGTTCTGCATATTCATTGCCGGCAACAGAATGCTTAACCATCGAATTGCAGATGACAAGGCGGACGCTGGATGGAATTGGACTTGGCGTAGCCTGAAGTGATCGACAATCAAGAACCAGAGCATGGCCGGCAACTCCGTTGGCCGAAATAAACTGGTCCATAATGCCACATGGCGCGCCGACATATTGATTCTCTGCACGTTGTGCCAGCAGGGCAATCTGCGGCCCGGTCATAATTGCATCGGCCAATTTCAAAATAGCGCCGGTTGTTGCAACTTCCAGCGATGCAGAAGAACTCAGTCCAGATGCAATCGGCACATCGCCGGTGATGGTGAGTGCAATGCCATTGAGGTTGACATCAGCCTTCTGTAGTTCTCGTACCACGCCGGTTACATAGTCGCTCCAATGGCCGCTGCCTGTATCGCCAAGTTGATTGAGTTGTCTAGTTACGCCGTCTTTCAATTCAGCAGAGTAAATATCCAGTTGCCCGGTTTCGGTTTCAGAGGCGGCAACCAGTGTGCTGAGGTTCAACGCCGCCGGCATGCAGAATCCATCGGCATAATCAGTATGTTCGCCAACTAGATTCACGCGGCCCGGTGCACGGAAAATTATCGGTGCGCTGTTGTATCGGGCAAGATGCAGTTCATGTAGTTCTTGAATCGTGAGCAATCGTCACTCCGTCTTAGCGTGGCATCGCGCTGTAGTGTGTGCCAGGCAATGTGCGCAAACGTTCTGCGGCCGATTCCGGCGTAATGTCGCGCTGTGGCATGCCGAGCATTTCAAAGCCAACCATGAATTTCCGTACCGATGCAGAACGCAGCAACGGCGGATAGAAATGCGCGTGGAAGTGATGCGAACCATCGGGCGTCACTTGGTTTACGAGACCCTGATGAAATCCCATGGTGTAGGGAAAACTTGTCTCGAAGAGATTGTCGTAGCGCACGGTTAGTTGCTTCAATATGTCTGCCAGCGCAGCGGATTGGCTACTAGAAAAATCAAGCATATTGGCTGCGTGATGCAGCGGAAGTACCATAGCCTCAAACGGCCAAACAGCCCACCACGGCACGAGAGCGACAAACTCTTCATTGCGGCAGATGATGCGCTCCTGCAGCCGTAATTCCGTCTGCAGATAATCGCAAAGCAGGCAGCGACCGTGTTGCTGCAAATATTTGCTTTGCGTTGAAGCTTCGCGAACTGCCTCATCCGGAACAAAACCGGTGGCCCATATCTGCCCGTGTGGATGTGGATTGCTTGCGCCCATCATGGCGCCGCGGTTCTCGAATATCTGGATGTGGCGAATCCAATCCATCGCGCCCAGTTCGCGATACTGCTGCTGCCATGCAGTAACAACGCGTTCCAGCGCGGGTTGTGCCATTCTTGCCAGCGTCAGACTGTGGTCGGGATCAAAACACAACACGCGGCAGATGCCACGCACGGTTTCCGCGCGCAGCAGGGGAGACTCCGCTTCAGTTAGCAGCGGAGTTTCGGCCATCAAAGCGGCGTAATCATTTGTGAAGGTGTACGTAGATTCGTAAGCAGGGTTGATTTCGCCATTAGCGCGTTTGTTGCCGGGGCACAAATAACATTCTGCGTCATATTTCGGCAGCTGTGCCGGTGCCGTGGATGAAGTCTCTCCCTGCCAGGGACGCTGTGTACGATGCGGAGAGACCATCACCCACTCCGCCGTGAGTGGGTTGTAGCGTCGGTGCGGTTGCTGCCGCAGGTCAATCGTGGAAATCATGCTTCACCATTGTAACGATGAAGCTAGTACATTCGATACACGCAATCTGCGGCCGTGCCTTGCGGACTATCTCTGAATGATGACCAACGAGAAGTGAGTCCCGCTATCCAGCAAAATGTTGTTTCCTTTTACGCTCAAGATGCCGGCGACGGTTCCATCGCCAGTCGAGACGGTAAGAATCAATCCGGGGATGCCAGTGTTCTGAGCAGTGGCAACAGACGGCCCACCGCCAAAGGTGCTCGGTTGTGCCGTCAGGTCGCCGATATAGCTGGGTGCACTTCCCACTGCCACTACTGAACCACGGCCACTGGTGGCACTGACACTGCCTTGTGCGACGGCAGAACCCTTTCCGCCTACCGTGGAATCATGGTCTGCATTGTTAGCGGCCTGATCAGAGAGTTTGACGCTGGTGATACGCGTATTCAGAGCCAGCTTTTTGCCACCACCCAGATCGGCGTAATCAAATTGCAGAGTCAACTGTGATCCCGGTTCGCCTTTTTTGTAGGAATGCGCGACAAGGATTGTGCCAACCAGTTTGGTTCCTTTTTTGATCTCAGTACCCTGACTGGTGCGAACGGTTTGCGTAGTTTTCAGCACCACCGTGTCTCCTGCCTTGGCTTTTTTTGAGTCGAGCCAGCCCACCAGCTCTGTTGTCACCGGTGTAATGGCAGTTTTGTCTGGGGCCGCCGCTGCACTTTTGGCGGGAGCTGCGGTTTGTGCCTGTGAAGACAGTCCTGTGATTGCAAGGCAAACAACAATCATCTTTAAGATGAGTGAACTCATATTCGCGGGCTTCATCAAAGGCTCCTTAGTGCAAAAAAAGAAAATTTGCGATGCGGCAAAATATTATTCAGCAGGGATGCATTACTCAGCAAATACCTCGCCAAGAAATATGTCAATCAATTTCGTGCTGCATCCGAGCTGCTAATACATCTTGCGAGTGAGACTTATTGCCAAACTCTCAACATGAAATGAGTGCCGTCATCCAGCTGAATATTTTTCTTCTTGGAAGAAAGCATGCCGGAGACAGTTCCGCGGGAACTGACGGAGAGCGTCAAGTCGGGAACTCTGGTCTGGCTGGTGGATATAGTTGCGTTGGTAGCGGCGCTGCTGGAACCTTTGGGAAGAATGTCATCCACCAATGCCGGCGTGTTGGATTCAGACAGAACATTTGCGGGAGCTGATGGGGTTGACGAGGAAGAGCCACGTCGACCGCCGCCACCACCGCCACCATCGGCACCGTGATTCGCTGCCGCAAGGTCTGACATGGCGACGCCGGTAATAAGCGCATGGAGAGGCATCTGTTTTCCGTCCGCCAGAATTACATAATCAATCTGCAGAGTGATTCGTGCTTCGGGTTTGTCTTTCTGGAAGGACTGAACGGCGAGAATTGTGCCGCCGAAACGTGAATTCTTGGGCAAGTCGATTCCGGGGCCGGTGGCAAAATCGACATGCTGCGGCTGAATCGTCTTCATCGTAAATTTATCGCCGACTTTGGCTTTCTTGGAATCCAGCCAGCCCACCAGGTTCACCGGCACTTGGTCCATATGCTTCAAATCCGGCCGATCTGGCGCGGTTTGAGTAGGAGGAGCTGTCTGCGCCAGGGAAGTGGTTGCCAGGATTACAACTACAGCAACAAGCGATGCGAGAGATTTCAGAAGTCTTGCCGGGGTGCGATTCATTGCGGTCCTTTCAATTCTGGTTGCAACATCAACGATTGAGATATGCGAGCATCAACAGAGTACAGCGCGGTGGGCTACGCGGATACCGTTTGTTAGGGTAAACTATATAAACAGTATGTTTTGTTAGGCAAATGTGCGGTTTGCAGAGTGCAGACTGCCTCGCGTTCTCCGCATTGCCCAGCATCCCACCAGCCCAAGAACATCTAAAGACAGGAATAGCCAAGAAGTGAGCAACCCTACGACCGCCATACGCAATATCGCCATCATCGCGCACGTTGATCACGGCAAGACCACACTTGTTGACGCCATGCTGCGCCAGAGCGGCACCTTCCGTGCCAATGAGGCGGTTGCAGATCGCGTCATGGACTCCAACGAGTTGGAAAAAGAACGTGGCATCACGATTCTTGCCAAGAACACAGCGGTTGAATACAACGGCTCGAAAATTAATATCGTGGATACGCCGGGCCACGCCGACTTTGGCGGTGATGTGGAACGCGCGCTGAAGATGGTGGACGGTGTGATGCTGCTGGTGGATGCCAGCGAAGGC
>CAIZGA010000243.1 GCA_903932385.1 uncultured Acidobacteriota bacterium | reverse complement strand
CTCTTCCAACAGGAACAGCTTCTACATTTTCTCATTCCCCGGCGTATTTTTCAGGATGCGGCGAATTTCATTGTCCGCCCACCCTATTGCTTCGCCGTACAATCAATGCCTGTGACTCCCAAAACGCCGCAAATCCGTCAGGCCGTCGTCATCACCGTCAGCGATTCCTGCCACGCCGGCTCTCGCGTAGATCTTTCCGGCCCGGCCGTCGCCGAACATCTCCGTGCTGCAGGATTCACCGTTCTGGCCACCGAAATTGTTCCCGATGACCAGCCGCAGATTCAGCAGACACTCCTGCGCCACGCCACGGGAAACATTCTCGTCGTCACCACTGGCGGCACCGGCATCGCCGCCCGCGACATCACGCCAGAAGCCACCCGTGCCGTCTGCGAACGTTTGATAGAAGGCATCCCCGAGTTCATGCGCGCCGATGGTCTGCGCCAGTCGCCGATGGCCCCCCTCAGCCGTGCCGTCTGTGGCAGCCGCGGCGCGGCCCTGCTGCTCAACCTGCCCGGCTCGCCCGCCGGCGCCGTGGCCTCACTGGCATCCGTGCTGCCGCTACTCTGCCACGCGCTGGACCTGCTGGCCGGCCACACGGCTCACCCACCGCAGCCATAGCAACGGTAGAATAGTCTCTGGCCGATGCTTGGCCGCAATTTTCGTCCCGGCAGCAAAGAAAGTTACAACAAGCCAGATGCACAAGCTCATCACGTGGTTCGCGAAATACAAAGTCGCCATGCTGGCTTTCTTCAAGCCGCTCGGCATCTGGGGCGTCGGCCTGCTCGCGTTTGTTGACTCCAGTTCCATCCCCATCCCGATTGACCCCATCGTCGCGCTCTACGTCTGGCAGAACAAGCCGCGCTTCCTGCTCTACTGCGCCATGGCGGCCTTTTGTTCCGCCATCGGCAGCCTGGTGCCGTACTACATCGGCCGTGCCGGCGGCGAACTGCTGCTGCTCAAACGCGTCAACCGCCAGCGGTATGAGTCCCTCCGCGACCGCTTCGAGCGGCAGGAGTTTTTCGCCGTCATGATTCCCGCCATGATGCCGCCGCCCACGCCCATCAAACTGTTTGAGATTGCCGCCGGTGTTTTTGAGATGCGTGTGCTCTGGTATGCCGGTGCTATTTTCTGTGGCCGACTCATCCGCTTCACCGTCGTCGGCCTGCTCACCATCATCTACGGCCCGGAAATTATCCACGTCTGCATGGAAGCCGTCTTCCAGCACAAGTGGATTGTCTTCGCCATCTGCCTCATCGTGGTCGTCGGACTCTACCTCTACGTAAAACGCCGGATACGGAAGAAGCCCGCACCCGGCGCAGAAATCGTTAAGTAATTTTCTAAAACTTTTTTGAAGTTCTACGCAGCTTTGCGGCTGGCGTGCTCGGTGCCCGTCATCCACTCCATCGCCGGCTGCCAGCCGAAGAAGACTGCCGCAAACAATGCCGTCGAAATCAGATCATTGCGGTAGAAAGCCAGTCCGGCAACATAGCAATCGAAGAGCCCGCGCAGGTTCTGCGTGTACATCGCATTGCCCGGCCACACGGAATAATTGCTCAGCAGGAAAAAGCTGGTGGCTGAAGTCACCACGCCGACGGCCACGCGCATCACGCTCGACTTCTGCAGCAGCGACGAACCCAGCAACGCCACGCCCGCATACCATGCCCACGTAATCAGGTAGCCGCGCAGGTGGAAGTCATATCCATAGCGGAAGACGGTGAGGTAGTAGTCGGTGGCCGCCAGCGCCAGTACGGCCAGACCAATCTGCCAGCGGCTGCGGCGCGCGCCAAAGTACAGCAGACCGGCGCCCACGGCGGTAAAGTTCATCAGTTCGGGGTGCGGCACAATGCGTGTGAGTATGGCGAACAACATTACGAAATAAGCAATCATTAAACTTCCTCTGGTGGTTGGCTTTTCAGCCGGATGTGGGACGAAAATCGCGGCAGCAAAATATCTGCGGACACTTTTGATTCTGCTTGGCGTTGCCGCATGGGTCAAGAAAATTGTTCCACGCGGTGAAAACTCTTTCCGCTCCCGTCAAATGGCTGCTATGGCGTTTCCTCGCGGCCATTCATCTGCACCAGCACCACGCGCAGTTTGTCATCCACATAAACGATTGCAGACAGTGGCGGCGAACCATCGCGCTGCTCGGCCATCTGCACCGCCAATCCGTAGTTGAATCGCAAATCGCGGAAGCGCACCGCTGTCGCCAT
>CAIZGA010000242.1 GCA_903932385.1 uncultured Acidobacteriota bacterium | reverse complement strand
CGCCGAAGAGCTGGGGCGGCGCCTGCACAGGGCCTTGCTGGATGTGCACTCGTTTCATCTTGCAGCCGACACCCCAGAGAAGCAGGGTGGACCCGGTGAGAACAAAAAGCGCTGCAACGAGTCTGTACAAACTGCGTGTTGGCATCAACTAATCCTGATCTTTCTCTGCATCCTGAAGATTCTGTACTTACTTAGACACAAAATTCGAGACAGATGTTGCCTGAGACTGTGGGAGAAGACCTGCTTGTAACATAGTAAATCCCACCGGCAAATACGGAGATGAAAATCGGCGGACTTTGGGACAATGGTAATGAAAACGCAAGTAAATTATGGCCGCATGAAACTGGATGTGTTGAGAGATACAACAATCGCAAAAAGAGTGAAAGTACAAGTGAAGCCGGGTGCGGGACTGAGTGCGTTTCTAGCGCGGGTGACGGCGTGTGAACGCTGTCCGCGGCTGCGTGAGTATTGTGCCGGAATTGGGCAGGTGAAGCGGCGGGCGTATCGCGAGGAGGAGTATTGGGCGAAGCCGGTGCCGTCATTCGGCGATGCGGCGGCACGGGTACTGGTGCTGGGCTTGGCTCCGGGCGCGCATGGGTCGAACCGCACAGGTAGGCCATTTACCGGGGATGGCTCGGGAAATTTTCTCTACTCGGCGTTGCATGAGACGGGCTTTGCTTCGCAGCCGACATCGACGCGGCGGAATGACGGGCTGACGCTGAAGGACATGTGGATCAGCGCAGTGGTGCGATGTGCTCCGCCGGCGAACAAGCCGCTGCCGGAAGAATTGCGGGCCTGCGCGCCGTTTCTGGATGAAGAGCTGCAACTGCTGAGGGAAGTGCGCGTGATTGTCTGCCTGGGCAAGATTGCGTTTGATGCGTTTCTGGGAAATCTGCAGCGCGGGAAAGTGATTGGAGTGAAGAGTGCGTATGTGTTTGCGCACGGGGCGGAGTACAAGCTGCCGGATGGCCGCGTGTTGATGGCCTGCTACCATCCGTCTTTGCAGAATACAAACACTGGCGTGCTGACTTCGCCGATGATGCTGAAGGTTTTTAATCGCGCGAGAGTGTTGGCGGGGCTGAAGTAGCGGAAGTTTATTCCGGAGGCCCGATGGCGAGGACGAAATAGGAGGCCGCTTCCGTGGCGCTGGCGTTGTAGATGGAGTGTTCAGTGCCGGCGGGAACGAGGCCAAAGTCTCCGGCGTGCAGGATTTCTGTTTTGCCGGCGGACATTAATTTCACGGCGCCTTCATGCACACACCACATTTCAGAATGCAGATGATGTTCAACCGGCTCGGGCGGGCAGCCGGGCGCGAGGTGAGTGAAGTGCGCCTCGAGACGAAGATTGCCGGGCAACAGGCCGAGCAGGTAGGAGCGCGATTGCCGCGGCGAGCCGGGTGCGCTGTGGGTGGGCTTCATCTCATACTTGCCGGGGGCTAATGGAGTGAGCGGTGTGGGGGTTTGCGCGGCGGCTGCAGGCAGGGCGATGCCCGCGGCGTTGAGCGATGCCATGCCGAGCAGGGCCGGCAGCATCCGGGATAGGTCACGGCGGGAGAGAAGGGATTCTGTGGGCTGGCTGGTGGGCGAGGCAGGCTTCATGGCGGTGGCTCCAGTGGGATTGGCGATGCGGCGATGGTATCCGGCGGGACATCTGTGGGGCAAGAGAGATGTTTGAATCGCATCTGCAAAATTTTTTGTGTTGCGATATGCTAATTACATGACGCGCCAGCGGCATATTCGTTCCACAGTGACGCTCTGCAATGAGTGCGGCGTACAGATGCGCTGTTGTTGATCGATTTGATCCGACGCGATTCCGCACAGGCCCGGTGAACAGGAAACGGGCAAACGGTGCGGGGCAAAATTGATATCCATCACAGACCCATAAACCCACAGGAGATAGAACGATATGTCGCTACGCATCAATGATGAAGCGCCGAATTTTTCGGCAGATACCACCCAGGGAAAAATTGACTTCCACAACTGGATTGGCGATAGCTGGGCCGTCCTGTTTTCGCACCCGAAGGACTTTACTCCGGTGTGCACCACGGAGCTGGGCGCAGTGGCCAAACTGCAGTCGGAGTTTGCCAAGCGCAACGTGAAAGTGATTGGCCTCTCAGTCGACCCGGTTGAGAGCCACGGCAAGTGGGCGGCGGACATCGAAGAGACGCAGGGCGCGAAGGTCGAGTACCCGATTATCGGTGACCCGACGCTGGCGATTTCCAAGCTCTACAACATGTTGCCGGGCGATGAGGGCGACAGCTGCGAAGGCCGTACGCCGGCGAACAATGCAACGGTGCGCGTGGTGTTTATCGTTGGACCGGACAAGAGAATCAAATTGCAGCTGGTGTACCCGATGACGACGGGCCGCAACTTCGATGAGATCATCCGCGTGATTGACTCCATGCAGCTGACCGCGAAGCACAAGGTGGCGACGCCGGCAGACTGGAAGCAGGGCGATGACGTCATTATCACCGCAGCGGTTTCAAATGAAGAAGCAGCGGAGAAGTTTCCCGGCTTCAAGACCATCAAGCCGTATCTCCGCACGACGAAGCAGCCGAAGTAATTCGACCCCACAATAACCGACCTGCGCTGGATCTATTCCGGCGCGGGTTTCTTTTTTGTGCGTGATACACTTCCCGACACGCTTTCATTTCAGAGTTGGAGTGTCGATGACATGAGCACTGTATGCGAGAAGTGCGGGGCAGAGGTAGAGAATGGTGCAATCTGCGCGCGATGCGCAGCGGATTCGGCTTTGGCGGAGCCACTGCTGAAGCCGAATATTGATATTTCAATACCAGATGTGGATTCGCCTCTACGAGGGATTGGAGGTTGGCTGATTCTGGTGGGAATTGCATTGATCTCGATTCCGCTGCAGCATGTGTATAGTCTGGTGCACTATATTCTTCCGCTACTGACAAGCGACCGTTATGCATTTATGTTTTTGCGATATCCGGCGCTTAAACCACTGGTGATGTGTGAGCTGATTGTGTCGCTGGTGTTTCTTGCGTACATGGTTATGTTGAATGTACTGTTCTATCGGAAGATGAGACCTTTTCCGTATCTGTACATTGTTTATATTTCCATGAGCCTGATTTTTGGAGTGGTGGACCACCTAGGCACACAGGCGGTACTGCATAACAGCAGTCCCAAACTGGTTATCCAGATGTTTATTTTTGCCTGTATATGGATTCCGTACCTGCTGCTTTCGCAGCGGGTAAAACTGACCTTCATCAACTGACCTTTGCCGCTGTCGGGTCTGAACGACGGCGGCGTTGTGTGGTTTTGAATTCGTACATGTAGGCATCGGCGCGGTCAAAGAGATCGAGCATGGTTTCGCCGGGTGTATGTTCGGCCATGCCGATGGACGCTGTGACGCGGAAGACGAGCGCGCCGCATTTGCCGGCGATGCTGTAGTCGCGGCTGAGCCAGGTGGAGAGCCGCTCGACATGCGCCTTGGCGGGCGGGCCATCCTGATCGAGCAGGATGATGAATTCGTCGCCGCCCCAGCGGCCGATGACATCAGTCTCGCGACAGACAGAGCGCAGGTTGCGTGCGAACTGGCGCAGCAACTCGTCGCCAATCATGTGGCCGTT
>CAIZGA010000241.1 GCA_903932385.1 uncultured Acidobacteriota bacterium | reverse complement strand
GGCGGCCATCTGCACCGCGTTCTGCAGAGTACCCGCTGACTCTATCTTCACGACTCCATCCAGTTGGTGCGCAATCTTTTCCGCCGCTGAACCAATGGTGTAAACAGCACGCACCCTGCCGGGCAGCAGCGGGGCCAGTTGCGTGTAGTCGGAGTCTTTGTCTTTGCCGCCGAGAATGAGGTGAACGCCCGCGGGAAACGCACCCAACGCCTTGATGGTTGCATCCACATTGGTTGCTTTGGAGTCGTTGTAGTAGCTGACGCCGTGGATCTCGGCGACAAACTCCAGCCGATGTTCTACGGCGCGAAAATTTTCAACTGAATTGCGGATGGAGTCTGCGGCAACTCCGGCGAGCCGTGCGGCGCAAACTGCGGCGAGAACATTTTCAAGATTGTGCGGGCCTTTGATGGGAATGCAGACGACAGGCATCACCGGCTCCGGCGGCGCGCCTTCGCGGGGAACGAAAACAATCTGCGCATTGGCTGCGGGTGGATGGCTGCCCGGCGGCGGAACGACGAAGGCTCCCTGCCGCACGGCGCGGCTGCGGCTGAACCAGAACAACCGGCTGCGCACGGCACTCGCCAGCCGATGCGCCAGATCATCATCGGCGTTGAGCACGGCGGCATCTTCCGGCAGCTGATTTTCAAGAATGCGACGCTTGGCGGCGATGTAATTTTCCATGCTGCCGTGGCGGTCCAAGTGGTCTGGCGTGATGTTGAGCACGACGGCAATCTGTGCGCGAAATTTTTCAATGCTTTCCAACTGGAAGCTGGAGAGTTCGAGCACACTCCATGTATCGGGAGAACTGGCTGCGATTAAATCCACTACCGGCTGGCCGATATTGCCGCCAACCAGGGTTGGCAGGCCGCCTTCTGCCAGAATTTTGCCCAGCAGCGTGGTGGTGGTGGTTTTGCCGTTGGTGCCGGTGATGCCCAGCACGCGTCCGGGCAGATAGTTGGAGGCCAGTTCCAATTCGCCGATAACGGGTATGCCGCTGCTGACGGCCTGCTGCAACTCCGGCGTGGCGAGCGAAACGCCCGGGCTGACGACAATTAAATCCTGCTGACAGAAAGTTTGTACGCCGTGGCCGCCAGTCTCCACCATGATGCCGGCCTGATGCAGCTGCGGCAGTGTTTGTGCGAGTGCGTCGGCGCTGCGGGAGTCGGAAACCGTGACCGCAGCACCGAGCGAACGCAGGTAAAGTGCCGCGGAAATGCCGCTGCGGCCCAGGCCAACCACAAGGACCCGCAAGCCACTGAGGTCATTTTTGCCAAGAAGAGTTCTACCAACTGCCATGATGACAGTTTCTTGCTTCGCCGCGCGGCTGGCAAGCGGGCAAGTTTTCATGCGGCACAGGGTTGCAGAATCCGGCTATAACGGCGATACTTAAACGTTGGGAATTTCCTGCCTCCGCCCGCTATTCCAGTGGGACCTGCAGTTTATGGCTTTCCCGATACACTTATTTTTTTGATTGAGAGGAAACACCTGTGCTGATGATTCGTCTGGCGCGATTTGGATCGCGCAAACAGCCTTACTACCGCGTTGTGGTGATTGAAAAAGAACGCGCCCGCAACGGACGCAGCGTTGAGGTGGTAGGCACCTACAACCCCCGCACAAATCC
>CAIZGA010000240.1 GCA_903932385.1 uncultured Acidobacteriota bacterium | reverse complement strand
TTCGGCCTCGGCGCGCGTCACGGTATCCAGGTTCACTCGGCGCGCGGTGGAGACGTCGTACTTCAGCTTGGGCCACAGGTCGAGCGATGGCGGCGTAAGTACGGCTGGCCCCGTTCCATCGAGATGAAATTCCACGTGCCGCGTTGCCGCACAATTGGGAATCATTGCAATTGGCAGGTTGGCGGCGTGGCAGGGGTATTCCAGCTTCTTCACGTCGAGTACAGTCGTCAGGCCGCCGAGTCCCTGCGCGCCAATGCCCAGCCGGTTCACCTTCTCATAAATTTCCAGCCGTAATTCTTCAATGCGGTTGGTCGGCCCGCGCTGGATCAGCTCATGCATATTGATGGGGTCCATCAGCGATTCCTTCGCCATGGTCATCGCTTTTTCTGCCGTGCCGCCAACACCGATGCCGAGCATTCCCGGAGGGCACCAGCCGGCGCCCATCGTCGGTACGGTCTTGATGACCCAATCCACAATTGAATCCGAGGGGTTCAGCATGGCGAATTTTGATTTCGCTTCCGAGCCGCCGCCTTTGGCTGCCACGGTGACGGAAACTTCGCCGCCCGGCACCATCTGCACGTTGGTCACCGCGGGGGTGTTGTCGCCGGTGTTCTTGCGCGCGCCGGTCGGATCGGCCAGCACGGAGGCACGCAGTTTGTTGTCGGCATCCAGATACGCGCGACGCACGCCTTCATTCACCATTTCTTCCAGCGTCATGGTCGCGTCCCAGCGGACATCCATGCCCACTTTCACAAACGCGTTCACGATGCCGGTGTCCTGGCAGATGGGACGGTGTCCCTCGGCGCACATGCGCGAGTTGATGAGAATCTGCGCGATGGCGTCACGCGCGGCGGGCGAGGGTTCAATCTCATAAGCGCGCGCCAGATTGGTGATGTAATCCGCGGGGTGGTAGAAGGAAATAAACTGCAGTGCGTCGGCTACGCTCTGGATGAAATCGTCCTGCCGGATAGTGGCCATGAATCCCCTGTGCTGTTGCGTCAGTGTGAACCTCAACTCCTGATTCTACAACCGCAACCCACACTCTATTGGATGCCATCTTCGCGGCAGGGTTGCGCGACGAGCGTCACAGACAGATACTGTTCGAATGGAATATCGTCTGCTCGGAGGCTCCGGCCTCAAAGTCCCCGTCCTTAGCTTTGGCTGCGCCACTTTCGGCGGCCAGGGTGTGCAATTCAAGGCCATGGCCAACACCAGCCTGAAAGAGGCCAAGCGCATGGTGAGCCTGTGTATTGATGCAGGCGCCAACCTGTTTGACACCGCCGACATGTACTCCTACGGCAAGTCAGAAGAAGTGCTGGGCGCGACCATCAAAGGCCGCCGCAGCGAGGTGCTGATCTCCACCAAAGCCAGCCAGCGCATGAGCGAAGGCCCCAACAACATCGGCTCCTCGCGCTTCCATCTGCAGGAATCGCTGGAAGCCAGTTTGCGCCGTCTGGGCACGGATTATGTGGACATCTACCACATGCATGCCTTCGACGCGGAAACGCCGGTGGAAGAGACCCTGAACACGCTCGACAAATTCGTGCGCGAAGGCAAGGTGCGTTACATTGCCGCGTCGAATTTTTCCGGCTGGCACATGATGAAGTCGCTTGCCGTGGCCGACCGCTACGGCTGGTCGCGTTACGTCGGCCACCAGGTTTACTACTCGCTGGTGGGCCGCGATTATGAGTTGGAGCTGATGCCGCTGGGGCTCGACCAGAAAGTCGGCGCGCTGGTCTGGAGCCCGCTGGGTTGGGGCCGACTGACCGGCAAACTACGCCGCGGCCAGCCCAAGCCGAAGGTCAGCCGCCTGCCGCTGACAAGCGACTGGGGCCCGCAGATGACCGACGAGTATCTCTACGGCGTGGTGGATGTACTGGACGCGATTGCCAAAGAGACCGGCAAGACCATCTCGCAGATTGCGCTGAACTGGCTGCTGACACGGCCGACCGTTGCCACGGTGCTGATTGGCGCGCGCGATGAAGCGCAGCTGAAACAGAACCTGGGAGCCGTGGGCTGGCAGTTGACCGCCAAGCAGTTAGAGAAGCTGGACCGCGCCAGCCAGCAAAACGCCGCCTATCCCTACTGGCACCAGATGCAGTACGAACGCAACCAGCCGCCGGTGAAGCGCTACTAACTTAACCGGTGCCAGAAACACTTCGGCCCCGTGCCTGCCACATCCATGTGGATGTGGCAGGCAGCGGGGCCGTTGATATTTTACGGTTACTTTTTCCAGCTGGGCAGGTGGAAGCTGCTGGTGGTTCCCTGACGACCGAAGCGGTAGACGAGTCCGGCGTTGAAGCCGTAGCTGTACTGCTCTTTGCTTCCGAAGGTGTTGATGACTCCGCGCGGCTGCAGGCGGAATGCCAGATTGTTGAAGAGATTGTGTTCCAGATTGATGGAAACCGCACCACCCGGACGGAAGCCGTCGGTCCACATGCCCAGGTCGGCAGGCGGAACAGCTTTGTCGTCGCCGTCGAAGATGCCGTAGGTGACGCCGGCTACGGCACTCACGCTGATGGCGGTCTTTTCATGACGATAGAAACGGTATTCCGGACCGGCCATAAAGCTGTACTGGCTGATGTTGGGCCGCAAAACGCCGTAGGAATTGTTGCCGGTGTCGGCCTCGCCGTACTGGCCCTGAATGGCGCCGGTCACTGCCCATTTCGGTGAGAAGAAGTAAGCGGGATGCACCGCCCACACGCCTTCGCCGTTGGCCTTCTGGTCGCCTTGCGGCGGGATGCCGCTGTTGGGAATCAGCTGGCCGGGACGAAAGGTCATGTAGCCGCCGCCGACAAAAATCTCATAGCGGTGGGTGTATTCGTCCACAATCGCCGCTGCCATCTTGCGCTGGCGGGTGGCTGTGGTTTCATGCTTCTTTCTGCTGAAGATTTGGGCGTTGGCGTGCGGCTGTGCAACGAAACCAAGCACCGTAATGGCCAATGCCGCCGCCATCACACGCATCACAAATTTCACCCTGGAAAAGTCATTTGCAAAAACTGCCATCAGTAACAAGCCCCTTGCGGATTCCTGCGGATCCAGTAATTTATTCCTCCAGCCAGTTTGGTACAGTAGACGAACTGGTGGAGTTGCCGACAGGCGTATGTCTATTAGAACATCTTGACGGCCAAATGTGCCGACCGGAATGCGATTAACCCAACCAACTGCAAAATTGAAAGTTTAGGAGATTACGCAATGCTGAAGGGATTATTGCTTGGAATTATTGCCACATTACTGGTGCTGGGAGTTGGTGGCTATCTCTACCTCAAGTTCGACCCGCTTCCGGTTGCTGTGGCAGACAAGCCTCTCCCCTTCGAGAGCCAGATTGTCCACGTGCCGCTGGGTGCTCGCATTCACAAGGAAGCTCCAGAAGCTGCGCCTTTTGACATCAGCGAAGATGTTTTCGAAGGCGGTGCCATGACCTACAAGCAGCAATGCGCTGCCTGCCACGGCCTGCCCGGGCAAGACTCCAGCTTCGGCGAGTATATGTATCCCCACGCGCCGCAGTTGTGGAAGAAGCACAAGAACAACAGCGTGGTCGGCGTGAGTGATGACCCTGCCGGCGAAACCTTCTGGAAGATTGACAACGGCATCCGCCTGACCGGCATGCCTGCGTACAACAAGGTCCTCACGCCGATTCAGGAGTGGCAGGTCGCGCTGCTGTTGGCCAATGCCGACAAACCGTTGCCGGAACCGGTGACCAACATCCTGAAGCCACAGCCGGCAGAGTAGACCGGCTGCATTACTTCAGCGAGTAGGAGAAGCCCGTCACCACCTGGAAGCTGTTTTTCTTGTAGGTCGGTGCCGGGTCATTCAGAAAGCTGTCGGAAGTCTGCATCGTCATGCTGAAGCGTTTGTAGACCGGGATGTTCAGTCCGGCTGTGGCGCTCGCCGTGAAGGCCTGCTCGTAATTCCATGCCGGGTTAGCAGTGAAAGCCTGTGTGAATACGACCTTGTGCGGCAGCGTCTGTTTGAAAGTTTCTGTAAGGCCAGTGCCCACCAGATTTTCATTGCTGCTCGCAGTTTGGAACTCCTGACCCAGAAAGTGCAGGTCGGCCTTCAAATCCATTTGCCGTGTGGGCTTCTGTATTGCCGTCCAACCGAGGCCGGCGCCGTAGTTCTGTGAGAGTTGCAAACCCTGTGAATAGTTGTGGTCGAAACCGACATCTTCCAGATAGTAGAAGCGGGCGGAGATGTAGCGGTCATGTTCGCCGGCGGTGTGGAAGATACTGTTCAGCACAAACGGCGTGCCGGTCTGCGTTACCTTGCCGTAGGTCTCACTCAGGTTGAAAATGACTCGGTCGGCCTTCGGCAGCCAGGTCACCAGCGGCACGGCGCGCTGCATGGCAATCGCGCCGGTAAAGGACTCAGTATTCTGCGTGGCACGGACCAGCGTGGCGCCGCCGGTCAGCGTGCCGGTCCAGCCTTCATTCCAGTGCGCCTTGCGTGCCACATCGCGGTCAAAGGTGGGCTGGTCAATCACGTAGGCCACCTGCTTGGTCTCGACGGTCTGCGCCTCGCCCATTGGGTCAGCCACGGTCAGCTTCTTGTCGTCATAATCCACTGTACCGACGGCAATGCTGGTGCGATCAAAGTGCGTCTTCTTTACGGCATCGCTGCGGATGAGCGCGTAGCTGCCGTTGGAGTGCATCTCCTTCACCTTGCCGAGGTCGATGGTCAGTTCGCCAGCCATGTCGCTCTTGAAAAACAGCGTCTGACCCACAATCCGTTCCATCTGCCCGGTGATGCGGTCGCCGTTGGTGAACTCAATCACATCGGGAGTGGACTGCGGTTTGGGCGCAGCCGGGGCTGCGGCAGCAGTCTTTGGCTTGGCGGACTTCGGGGCCTGTGCCGTTGCTTCGACGGCGGGGAGCAAAAACAAACTCAACAAAAGCATCTGGAACAACGTGCAGCGGTGCAGGGCAGTCATCAGTGTCTCCATCGGGTGGGGGAAATGGGGCGTTGTGGTCACTTCTTGTATGATTTCATCAAACGGCGTTGGTTGCATTAACACGCCATATACGCTTTTGTTTTGCATCCGGAGCAATCCGGGTGCATCAGAAATATATGTAGTCGTAGTGAGGTCTCCTATGTCATGGCTAAAATCTCTGTTGTACACATGGTTCAAGGTCTTCGGAGTTTCCAGCCCGGAGGACATCGCTGCTGAGCGGGCAAGGCGCAACAGCGAGTGGCGCATTCAACAGACGGCAAAATCTGAACGCAAGTCGGGATAAACCAGACCCCCGTCAGGATAAAATAGACAGATGGGAATGACGCAGCAGCAGGCGCTCGCAGCCTTTGAATCCGACGACCTGATTGGCATCGGCATGGAAGCTGATGCGGTGCGCCGTCGTCTGCACCCGGAAAATGTGGTCACCTACATCATTGACCGCAACATCAACTACACAAATTTCTGCACTGAGTACTGCACCTTCTGTGCCTTCTATCGCCCGCTCAAGGGCAAGCTGGCCAGCGAAGGCTACATCCTCGACTTTGAAACCATCTACGACAAGATTCGCGAAACGGTAGAGTTTGGCGGAACCGGCGTTTTAATGCAGGGCGGTATTCATCCCGACCTGAAGATTGAATGGTTCGAGCGGCTGCTTAGCGGCATCAAGCAACGCTATCCGCAGATTTGGCTGCATTGTTTTTCCGCGTCAGAGATTCTTGCCATCGCGGAATACTCTGACCTCAGCGTGCGCGACACCATCATGCGCCTGCGCGATGCGGGTTTGGATTCCATCCCCGGCGGTGGCGCAGAAATTCTTGATGATGAAGTGCGCGCTCGGATCGCCCGCCTGAAGTGCGGCACAGAAGACTGGCTGCTGGTGCATCGCACCGCGCACCAACTCGGCATGCGCACCACGGCCACGATGATGTTCGGTGTGGGTGAAACATATCAGCATCGTATCAACCACTTTGAAGCGGTCCGCCGCCTGCAGGAAGAAACAGGTGGCTTCACCGCATTTATTCCGTGGAGCTTTCAGCCGCACAACACTGCTCTGGGCGGTCGCGGATGGGACGAGGCCACAGCGGTTGAATACCTGAAGGTGCTGGCCATTTCTCGAATCTATCTCGACAACATTCTGAATGTGCAATCCAGCTGGGTCACGCAGGGGCTGAAGGTGCTGCAGATGGGCCTTCGCTTCGGCGGCAATGACGTGGGCAGTGTGATGCTGGAAGAAAATGTGGTGAAGGCCGCGGGCACCGCCAATTGCACCACCGAAGAAGAACTCCGCCGCATCATTCGCGACGCCGGCTTCAAACCCGCACAGCGTGACACACTCTACCGCACTCTGTTTTTGAATTAGATATTCAATGGCAATGAAGGAAAAACTTTAAAACTTAATTCATTCCGCCAGCATAGAGTAAGTGGAATCCTATATTTATTTCTCAGTGTTGAAATGTAAGTTAAGTCAGAATCTGATGGTTCGTGATCCAAAACAAGCCACCAAAATTCGGCAGATTTGCGATGTGGATAGTTGTTGTATTCGAATATTTGTCCAATCGCTTCTCTTATCGCGTGTCGAGTGTTGCCACCATAACAAATTTTCAATTCAGCCATGTGATTCTTTTTGCAATAGTCGAATTTGAGGTCTATTTGATTCGTTTCTCGAATCGTTTTAATTCCATATTTTCTCTCCAACCATATACTGAATTGAATTGATAATTCTGCATGTAGTCGATCAATATGTACTTTGGATGCCGCAATTTCTCGCATATATGGCGATTCATTTGGAAGATTACGGTTTTTCAAAAACTTATCGTTTTCGATGTTTGTTGTATCACTATCAAGTTTAAATGGACTTACTGTATATCTTGGTGCCCAGTCAACATAAGTAAAACTTACAAAATTATTATCCCATTTAACTGGAACTTCATGTCTCCAAGGCTTTCGATCTCTCAAAGTTTCAGTAATTGGATTCTTTGAGCTATATCTGTATGCACGTTTCCCGATATTACAATTTATGTAGCCATGAGCGATGATTGATTTAGATTTCGAATCTCCTATATAAATTTCATCTCCACCCTGCATTTCCCAGGCGAACCGCCATATGCTTTTTCTAATTGCTGTTTTTACTCCTTTATTCAAATCACCC
Organism: uncultured Acidobacteriota bacterium; assembly: GCA_903932385.1. Lineage (GTDB taxonomy): Bacteria > Acidobacteriota > Terriglobia > Terriglobales > Acidobacteriaceae > CAIZGA01. The sequence continues at coordinate 3,574 of CAIZGA010000240.1, read as the reverse complement.
ATATCTAAGTGAGTAAGATCAGTGTCTTTAATCAATCTATGCGTAATGACTGCGACTCTACGTTTACGGCAGATTGGCCATAAATCTTCACCGTGAGATCCAGCTCTGAGTTTCATTCGCCATATATTCATTTGTTTCTCCGTGTGGGAATTATATTTCCATTGGCCAATATTGCAAGTGGACTAAGATTTACGCTGTATTAATTCCATATCCAGCAAGCTGCTGCAGATGGCTACGATGGCCGCGCCAAAGCGCTCCGCTTTCGCCGGGCCAATTCCATCCACATTCATCAACTCTTCCAGTGTGCGTGGAGCTTCCCGCACAAGGGCTGTGAGTGTCTTGTCGCCGAAAATGATGAACGCCGGCTTGCCCAGCTTGCTAGATTCGGCCAGCCGCCACGTGCGAAGCTTTTTCTCCAACTCCTGTTGTGTAGCAGTGAGTGGTTTGGCAGACGTTGCGGCCTTCGGCTTGCTCGCGCCGGATTTAGATTTCCGATCCCGATGCGTGGTAGGTTTCTCCTCTTCGAACGGTTCGCGCAGCAAGATGTGTAGCTCTTCATCCTCTTCCAGCATGCGGCCATCTTCGGTCAGTCGCGCCTGAACATACGCGATGCTGCGGCCGTCTTTGCTGAATTCGGCTTCTTCCAGCGCGATGAGTCCGGCAGCCGCCAGCGCAGAGAGCATGGCCTCGAATTGATTTCGATCCAGTCGCGTGCGTTCGGCCAATTCCTCAAATAGTTTTCCGGTGGAACGCGAAGGCGTTTTTTGCAGCGTGTCCAGAATGCGACGCAGCATCGCCTCTTCCACCGCATCCGGCTTGCGCACGATTTGCGAGAGTATGGTCTCCGGGCTGCAGAAATCGCATTTGCCGCAAGGCTTCCGGCTGTCGGCCACATCGCCAAAGTGCCGCACCAATGCACTCATCCTGCACTGCGGCGATTTTGCAAATTGCATCACTCGGTCCAACTGCTGCAGCTTCTGGTGGCTCTGCGCCATGTAGGGTTTGCGCCAGTCGCGCGCAGATTGCGGCAGCGAGACGAGGCCGTTGTAGTCCACATCCGCGCCACCGTGCAACACCAGTTTTTCAAAGGCCTTGTCGAAGGACTCCTGGTCCATCTTCACGGCGCGCTGTAAATCCTCCATCGGCAGCGGCCCGGATTTTGTCGCCAGTTTCAAACGCGTGTGGATTTTTTCCAACTCTTCAATCGCGGGATAATCACGCTCCATGAAAAAATCATGCACGCGACGGTCGCCCCACGAATGCATCAGCACGGTTCTGCTGGGTTTGCCATCACGACCGGCGCGGCCAATTTCCTGGTAGTAGGCTTCCAGACTTGCCGGCAGCGACAGATGCAGAATGGTTCGCACATCGGTTTTATCGATTCCCATGCCGAAGGCAATCGTCGCCACCATCACCTGAAGCTTGCCAGAGAGAAAGGCCCGCTGCACGCGCTCGCGCTGGGCTGCATCGAGCCCCGCGTGATACGCTGCTGCAGAAAATTCCGTACCCAGCAATTGCGCCAGCGTGTCTGCACTTTTGCGCGAAGGAACATACACAATCGCCGGCAGACGGTCTTTGCCGCGCAGCAGGCGTTGCGCCAGAGCTTCCCGTTGCGGCTTGGGAATTTCTGCCACTTCGATATACAAATTCTCACGGCGGAATCCGTGAATGAAAGATTTGCCGCCTACAAATCCCAACTGTTCGACGATGTCATCCTGCACCGCGGGAGTTGCTGTGGCCGTCAACGCGATGACCGGTGCGGGACGCAGCAGCGGAAGGTATTGGTTCAGCAGACGGTAGTCGGGGCGAAAATCATGGCCCCATTGCGAGATGCAGTGCGCCTCGTCGATGGCAATCAACGTCGGCTTCCGCTTCGCAAGCATCTCCGGGAAGCCCGGTACGCGAAGCCGCTCCGGCGCGATGAAAAGAAATTCAAGATTGCCATCGAGATACTCGCGGCAGGTCTGGCGAGTTTCATCGCGGCTGAGTCCGGAGTGAATGCGGCCAACGCGCAGGCCGTAAGTTTCCAGCCGCGCCGCCTGATCATCCATCAACGCAATTAGCGGGCTGATGACCAGTGCCGTTCCACCACGGGCGATGGCGGGCAACTGGTAGCACAGGGATTTTCCGGCGCCGGTTGGCATCACCAGCAGCACGTCGCGGCCAGCGGCAGCGGCCAGGCAAACTTCTTTCTGGTTGGCGCGGAAACCTGCAAATCCAAACCGTTGCTGCAGAATGGCGAGAAGGTCTTGCTCGGACGGATTGAACTGCACTGTCGACATGAGGAGGCTTTTAATCAGAATAGACGGTTGTGCCGGATGCGGCAGCTTTAGGATCCATTCACGCGACGGGCTCGCCTCCACAAACGCCGGATTTGCGCCCTCGCGTACAATTCTCTGTATTGCAATCTTTTGATTCCAGTGGTTCCATTTCAGGGGCAGGACGCTGTTCACGTCAGACCATCTCGCGATTTTTCAGCCGCAGCATCTCACCAGCGTGATGCTGTTCGCGCGGCACAGTTTGCTGCACACCATGCAGTCCTCCTGGAAAGACACACCCTTCAAAGGCCTGTACCACTGGAACCTGTTCGACGCGATGCTGCTGACGCCATACTTCATGGTGATGATTGTGCTGGGTCTCTACGGTATGCATCGCTATCAGTTGATGTGGCTCTACTATCGCAACCCAAAAAAGGCGCAGCATTCTGACCGTCCCGAAGCGAAGTTTACCGAGCTGCCCTTTGTCACCATTCAGCTGCCCATCTTCAATGAGCAGTACGTTATTGACCGCCTGATTGACGCCGTCTGCCGTATGGAATATCCGCGCGACCGCTTTGAGGTGCAGGTGCTGGATGACTCCACCGATGAAACGCAGGAAGTGGCCAGCGGTATTGTGGCGCGCTACGCTGCGGGATTTCCCGGCATGCCGCCGCAGCCGATTGTCTACCTGCACCGCGACAACCGCGAAGGCTACAAAGCGGGCGCGCTCGATGCCGGCCTGAAGGTTGCGCGCGGCGAATACATCGCCATTTTTGACGCCGACTTTATTCCGGGCCCCGACTGGCTGATGCGCACCATCCACCACTTTGCCGTGCCGCCGGGCGGAGAAAAAGTCGGCATGGTGCAGACGCGCTGGACCCACCTGAATCGCGACTACAGTCTGCTGACCGAAGTGGAAGCCATGCTGCTGGACGGGCATTTTGTGATGGAGCACGGCGGGCGTTCGCGCGGCAATGTCTTCTTCAACTTCAACGGCACGGCCGGCATGTGGAAGCGCGACACCATCGACGACGCCGGCGGCTGGCAGCATGACACGCTGACAGAAGATACCGACCTGAGCTATCGCGCGCAGATGCGTGGGTGGAGATTTAAATATCTGCAGGATGTGGAGTGCCCGTCGGAACTGCCGATTGAAATGACGGCCTTCAAAACGCAGCAGGCGCGCTGGGCCAAGGGACTTATCCAGACCAGCATCAAAATTCTGCCGCGTATGATGCGCAGCAAAGAACCCTGGCATGTGAAGGTGGAAACGATATACCACCTCACCGCCAACCTGAGCTATCCCTTCATGGTGG
>CAIZGA010000239.1 GCA_903932385.1 uncultured Acidobacteriota bacterium | reverse complement strand
CTGGCCTGCGCCGCGAGTACGGAATTGCTGTTGCGTAAGGCGAGGTCCACTGCAGTGGAGAACGAAACGGCCGCCTGTTGCGCGCGCGCGGTTGCGATACCAGCCAGCAGGGCGCAAAGCATTACCGCAGCGCGCATGCTACGCCTTGCCGCCGATGTCTTTGTCCGCCTGCCTGGAAAACTTTGCTGTATCGCGTTCATTCAGTGCTCCTCGTTATTCTACGCTGACCGATGCGTGTCATCAGTGCGAATGCAGTGCCTTCTGCGCGGGGGCGTAATCGTGGGCCAGCGCCAGAGCGTCGTTGTATTCGCGGTCGGCGGCGGCGCGGTTGCCTTCGCGTTGCAGAATCTGCCCGATCTGCGTGTGCACGGCAAAGGCCGGTGCGTCTTCGGTTCGGTTGGCGGAGGCGAGATAGAGTCGCAGCAGATGCAGAGCGAGGTCGTCATTGCGTCCCATTTTTTGCAGCTGCGTTGCGGCATCCACCAGCACGGGGTCGTGCGCTGTGTCGGCAGCTTCTGCCTTGCGGATGCAATCTTCGGCTTCGCTGTTGCGATTATGTTTGCGGTAAAACTCCGCGAGATTGACAAGACCTTCGGGTAGATTCAGCCCGGTGGCAACGGCCAATTTGAATTCCTGTTCGGCCGTGGAAAAATCTTTTGTCTCTTCGGCGATGCGTGCGGCCAGCCAATGTCCACGAGCGGGATTCAACTTCATCAATTGCGGCAGCAGACGACGCGCCTTCTCCACGCCACCGCCGGCAATGCCCGGCGCTTCGGCGTAATACTCGCCCAGATCGCTGAGCACACTCCAGTTGCCGGGTGCGATGCGTGCGGCAGCTTCAAAATGGTCGCGGGCGCGGCGCGCGATGGAAAGCGCGGTGAATGGCGAGGCGTGTTCGGCTTTGCTGCCGTCGGCGTGGGCCAGCGCCAACTGATACTGCGCATCATTCGGCGCGATTGCAACGGCGCGTTCGCAGGCGGGAACAGCATCATCGGCGCGTTCTTCTGACATCAACACGCGGCACAAAAGATTTTGCGCTTCTGCGTCATTGGGATGCTCGCGGGTCATCGGGCGCAGCAGGTTCAGCGCATCATCGGCGCGGCCTTCCGCCATGGCTGCGTGTGCCGCGGCATGGTCATTCGCGGCGAACAAATTGCCGTGCAGAAGGAGGAGTGCCGCCAGCGCAGCAGCGCAGAGAATACGATTCGTGCAGTTGCGGGAGGGCATTATTTCAGGATGCGAACTTCTGCGCCATCGGCCAGTGGCTCGCTGTTGTTGGAGCTCAAGGCAACCACATCGTTCTCCTTGATGCCGCCGAGGATTTCGACAGTGATGAGATTGATGGCGCCGACCTGCACGATGGTATGCACCAGGCGGCCATCCACCACTTTGTAGACAAAGTTTTCCGGACCGTCAGTGTAGAGCGCCTCACGCGGGATGCCCAGCACATTCTTAACGCTCATCGTAGTCACCATGGCGGTGACGTTGGTGTTCGGCAGCAGCGGGCCCGGCGCGTCGTCGACGGCAACAATTACTTCGCCTACGTTACGCGTGCCGTAGTTAACGATGTTCGACGGCGTGCGCTCAATGTGTCCCTGCCAACTGAGGCCGGGTTTTGCGTCCCAGGTAATTTTGACCGGCTGGCCAACGGCAAGCTTGCCAATTTCCGGCTCATCAAAATAGGCGCGAACGCGGAGCTTGTTCAGGTCGGCCAGACGAAGGAGTTCATCTCCAGAGCTGACGTAATTCGTAGCCGCTACAGAAATCGAATAGACCGTGCCGGCGAAGGGCGCGACAACGTGCGCTTCATCCAGATTGGATTGCGCGGCGTCATACGCTGCTTTGGCGTCGGCAAGTTGTGCGCGAGTGCGGGCCAGTTCGGCGGCACTGTAGTCGGAGCTTTTCCGCTGGCGCAGTGCGGTCAAATTGGATTGCGCGGCACTCAACCGCTGCTCGGCCAGCATGACTTCACTTGCCGATGCGGCACCGGTGGATTGCAACTGCTTTGCAGTGGCCACGGCACGCGTATCCACATCCACCTGCTGTTGTGCCTGGCTCAGTTGCTGGTTCAGCCGAATCTGTTCATCGCGTGTGCCGCCGTTTTGCAGCGCATCGAGCGCGGCCTGTGCGGTGCGAAGATTGCTGGTGGCAGTGGCCAGACGGGCGCGGGCATCATCATCCACCATGGCCAGCAACAGCTTGCCCTTGGGAACCTGATCGCCCTGCTGCACATAGACCTGACGCACGGTGCCGGCGAAGGGACTGTGCGCTTCAAAGCCGTCTACCGGTTCCACTTTTCCGTTGGTGCTGGTGGTGTTGACAAGGTTCTGCAGAGTGGCATGTGCCACGTGGATGGGCACCCGCTCGCGCAGAAGATTGCGCAGGCCCCAGATGCTAAGCAGCAGAAAAACGATGCCGCCCGCCCATAGCAAGATTGGGTTGAGCCGGTTTGTGTGTGCCTCTGACATTTCGTTCCGTTCGCGTTTCAGTATATAAGATGCCGCTGCATCCCATTGGTGGCAAAAGAATTTTCCCGGCGGAACGATTATTATGAAGACATGGCAAAGACCCCACGTTACACCGATGACCACGCCAAAGCAGGCCTGAATTGCGCCTTCCCAGATATCGAAACATGGCCGAACCAGTTCGCTGCGTATGAAATTTTAATTGACGACCCCGAATTCACCAGCGTTTGCCCCAAGACCGGGTTGCCGGATTTTGGTGTGCTGACGATTCGTTACATGCCGAACAAGCGGTGCCTGGAACTGAAGTCGGTGAAGGAATATCTGTTCTGCTACCGCAACCTCGGCATCTTTCAGGAAAACATTGTGAACCAGGTGCTGAACGATGTGGTGAAGGCCTGCGCTCCGGTATGGGCTGAAGTGAAGGGCGACTTCCGTCCGCGCGGCGGCATCTCCACCGTGGTGACGGCCAGGTTTCCAAGGAAGAAGTAAGTTTCGCGGGCAGGTGCCTCTGCTATGCTGGGCACGATGAGCGCGTCCTCCCACACCGCACCTGAATTGTCGAAGCCTGCCATTGCCGGCGCGGCGTTGGCGTTGACGCTGCTGACCGCTGTAAATTTCCTCAACTATATAGATCGCTATCTTCTGGCCGGCGAGCTTTCGCTGGTGCGGCAGGGAGTGACCATCAGCAACGCAACCGGTGGCATCACGCATCCCACAGACGCGCAGATGGGCGCGCTGACTTTCTGGTTTTTCCTGCTCTATATGATTGCCGCACCGGCCACCGGCTGGCTGGGCGACCGTTTCCCGCGCAAGCCGCTCATCATCGCCGGTCTTCTCTTCTGGAGCCTGTGCAATTTTTTCACCGGCGCGGTGCATACCTACTTCGCACTGAATCTGCGTCACGCCGCGCTTGGCATTGGCGAGGCCAGCTTCGGCATCTTCGCACCGGCGTTGCTGGCAGATTTTTATCCTGAGCGCGAGCGCAATCGCAT
>CAIZGA010000238.1 GCA_903932385.1 uncultured Acidobacteriota bacterium | reverse complement strand
TGGCGGCTGCGACTATGCTGCTGCTGACAGGCACCCTGCCGCAGGGCATTGCACAAACAGCACAGACAACGCAGACTACACAAAGCTCCACGTCGTCCTCGACGGCTGCCACACTGCCTTCGCTGCCGGAGCCGAATTTTACCCAGCCGCTGTTTCTGCGCAGCACGCCGCGCGACTATAGCAAGCCGGCACTGTATTTCCCCAACCCGGTGGGACCGTATACGCCGCGCTATGTTGATGCGCCGCGCCTGAACAACACCCCGCGCCTGGACCAGTTGCTGCAGGATGGAAAGATCTATCTGAGCCTGAGCGATGCAGTTACGCTGGCTCTGGAAAATAATTTCGACATCGCCATTGCGCGTTACAACCTCGACATTGCCGATACAGACCTGCTGCGTGCCCGCGCCGGTTCCTCGTTACGTGGTGTTTCCACCGGCCTGGTGACCAACACGCTGGGTGGTTCCACTTCGACTATTACAGGCGGCGGCGGCCCCGGCGGCACATCCGCTGGTTCCGGTGGCTCCGGCGCTGGCGCATCCGGTCTGGTGCTGAGCACGAACGGTGCCGGCCCATCGCCGCTTTCTCTCGACCCGTCTTTGACCGGTGCCATTGAACTGCAGCGCGCCAAGACGCCGGAGTCGAGCACAATCCTTACGGGTACCAGTTCGTTGGAACAGAACACCAACAACTACAATTTCGGCTACACGCAGGGATTTATTACCGGCACGACATTCACCGCTACATTCAATAACTCCCGCACCACTAGCAACAGCGAACGCACCAGCTACAGCCCGCTGCTTTCTTCCTATTTCCAGGCGGAACTCCAACAGAACCTGTTGCAGGGATTCGGTTGGGGCATCAACGGTCGCTTCATTATTCAGGCCAAGAATGATCGCCGCATTACCGACTCGGCCTTCCGCCAGCAATTGCTCTACACCATCAATCAGGTGGAGAACATTTACTGGGCACTGGTCAGTGCGTATGAGGATGTGCAGTCAAAGGAGCGTGGTCTGGAGCAGTCTAAACAGCTTGCTTCCGACAATCGCAAGCAGTTGCAGATTGGAACTCTGGCGCCGCTCGACGTAGTGAATGCAGACAGTGCCGTGGCCAGTGATCAGCAGGCGTTGATTGCCTCACAGACCAATCTGGAATATCAGCAGTTGGTGATGAAGCAGGCGGTTGCACGCAACTTGGAAGATCCCACGCTGGCCAATGCGCCGGTGATTCCGACCGACCGCGTAAGTCTGCTACCGGTGGCCGAAGAAAATATTCCCGTCGAAGACCTTATCCGCCAGGCGTATGCCAACAACCCGGCCGTGGAGCAGAGCGTACTGACCATCAAAAATGATGAGATTACCCTGAAGGCCGTGAAGAACGGCTTGTTGCCCACTGTAAATGCTTATGCCTTTTACAGCGCCAATGCACTGGGCGGCGCGCAGAACCCCGATTACAACTGCGCCACTACCTTCAGTGGCTTTACTCCATGCGCAGTGGGCACGGTGCCTACGGTTCCATACTCGACAACCTTTGGCAATTTGTTCAACGGTAGCGGGCCGGACAAGGGTGCAGGCGTCAACATCACCATTCCCATTCGCAACCGTCAGGCGCAGGCGGATCAAATCCGTTCGCAGTTGGAATATCGTCAGGCGCAAATGCGTCTACAGCAGATTTACACGCAGATTCGCATACAGGTCATCAACGGCCGCTTCGCTTTGACCAATGATCGTGCGCAGGTGCAGGCCGCGTTAGCAGCGCAAGCGTATGCCGCGCAGAGCCTCGACGCTGAAGAAAAGAAACTGCATCTCGGTGCATCCACCACGGCGAATGTGTTGCAGATGCAGCGTAATCTGGCCACGTCGGATGACAATGTTCTATCCGCACAGGCGGCGTACGCGAAGGACCGCGCTGCACTCTATCAGGTAGTGGCGGATACGTTGGAGCATTATGGCATCAGCCTGAATGATGCGACCAACGGAACGCTGACGCAGGCGCCGATTATCCCCGGCTTGGCAAAACCGGAACCGCCTAAGCCCCCCACTCCCATCACTCCTGCAACGAATTAGCAGTAAGAAGTGCAGAAAACAATCAAAGGCCCGAAGCGAAATATTCGCCTCGGGCCTTTCTGTTGCGATTGTATCTAGCGTTCGCAGATCTGGTCGAGCATCGCGTAGAACTCAGGGAATGAAATCGACGCTGACTCGGCTCCGTGAATCAGTGTCTCTCCTTCGGCACGCAACGCGGCCACGCTGAAAGCCATGGCGATGCGGTGGTCGCCGCCGGAATCAATTTCCGCGCCGTGCAGCTTCTGGCCGCCCGGTACATCGAGGCCATCTTCATGTTCGGTCACTTCGGCACCCATGGCGCGCAGATTGCGAACCACCAATTCAATGCGGTCCGACTCCTTCACGCGGAGTTCCTTTGCGTCGCGGATGCGGATGCCGTCGCGCGAGTATGGTGCAATGGCAGAGAGTACCGGCAGTTCGTCAATCAACTGTGCTGATTGCACACCCTGCAGATTCGCGCTGATGAGGCCGGTGGGCGGCATGGTCAGCTGCACCGTGCCGATGAGCTCGCCGTGATGCTCTTCCAGATTCAGTACGGAAACCTTTGCGCCGTATGCCGTCAACACATCCAGCAGCGCGGCGCGTGTTGGATTCATGCCCAGGCCCTCCAGCACCAGGTTGGAAGCAGGGAAGAGTGATGCCGCGCAGAGAAAAAATGCTGCGGAAGAAATATCGCCGGGTACGGTGGCGTCAATTGCGTGCAGCGTCTGGCCGCCGGCGATGGAAACTGAATCCGGTGTGCGTGTGATTGCCACGCCGAAGGCGCGCAGAGCGGCTTCGCTGTGGTCGCGTGTGCGGATGGCTTCGCTGAGTGTGGTGGTGCCATTGGCCTGCATGCCGGCAAACAGTACGGCCGACTTGACCTGTGCGCTGGGTATCGGCGTGGTGTAGTGGATGCCGGTGAGCGGGCCGCCGTGAATCGTAATCGGCGCGTGGCCATCGGTGAGCGAAATCTTCGCGCCCATCTCTGCCAGCG
>CAIZGA010000237.1 GCA_903932385.1 uncultured Acidobacteriota bacterium | reverse complement strand
GCAAACAGGCAGGGCAGCTTGCTTCGAAGATGCGTTTTCTGGCGGCGCCGTGGGTGGGCATGCTGGAGAATGGTGCCTGGCTGCGCAATGCCGCGCATGCCAACCGTTGCGCGCAATATTTTTCTCAGCAAGTGCAGGGCATCGCCGGAGTGAAGCTGGCTTTCCCGACGCAGGCCAACGGCGTTTTTCTGCATGCGCCGGAAAGTTTTTGGGAAGCCCTGCATCAGCGTGGCTGGAAGTTCTACACCTTCATCGGCGGCGCAGCGCGATTCATGTTTGCGTGGGACACGGATTTAAATCGTGTGGAAGAACTGCTGCGAGATATGCGCGAGTGCTCCGCTTAGCCTTCGAGTTTGTAACGCGTCTCTGCCAGCCGATACAACCGACGCCACAGCAGCCGGTTAATGGTCACCACCATCAGCGCCATCACTACGGTGGAAAGCAGCAGCAGCGCATACTGGCCGTGGTCGCTGGCCTGGCTGATCTCCGCGCCGAGTCCCAGCGTGGTGTAGGTCTTGTCCTTCAGGTGGTAATACTCAGCGATGATGCTGGCATTCCATGCGCCACCCGATGCCGTCACCATGCCGGTGATGAGATACGGAAAGATGCCGGGCAGAATTACAGTGGTCCAACGCTGCAGGCTGCCGAAGCGAAATAGTGATGCAACTTCGCGCAGGTCTGATGGGATGGCCATCGCACCGGCAATCACGTTGAAGAGAACATACCACTGCGTTCCCAGCAACATCAGCGCAATGGAGCCGATGCCGAGCCCCATATGAATCTGCGTGAGCCCGATGATGATGAGCGGGAAGATGACGGTCGCGGGAAATGATGCAGCTATCTGCGCCACCGGCTGCGCAATCCTTGCCAGCTTGGGATGGAATCCGATGGCCACACCAGCCGGGATGGTCCATAGCGCAGCAATCAGCAGCGCAGCGTCCACACGCAGCAGAGTGGCCCCGGCCCCGGCCAAAACATGCAGCACTTCGGAGATGGAGATGCTACGCAGCATCATCATCGCGCGACCGGCCGCGATGAGTGCAATGATGCCGAGAATCACAGACAGAAGGATGCCCAGCACCCAATTCATCACAGTGCGGGTCTGCTCTTTCTCTGGTGTTTGCGCGGCTTTGCGTTCCTGACGCTCTTTCCGAATCAATGCCATGCGGCGATAGAGCATTTCGCTCATCGGCTGCAGAGTGCGCCGCTGGATGCCGTGCAGAAATGCTGATTGCTGCAATAGTTCCAGCACCGGCGATTTTGTGCGGTCGGCGGATTCCACCTGTTCAAATTTAAATTTGTCGCTCCACGCAATTAGCGGACGCCACGCCAGTTGGTCTGTAAGGATGATGATGGCGAGCACGGTGACTATACCGTAAATCGTTGCCGCTAAATTGATGGAGCCACCCTGACTGGCTGCGGTCTGCAGATAACTTCCCAGTCCCGCCAGACGGAAGTCGCGATCCCCCAGTGTGAACATTTCGCAGGCCGTAAGAAAGAACCATCCGCCTGCGACAGAAACCATTGAGTTCCAAATAAGGCCGATGGCGGAGTAGGGAAGTTCCATCTGCCAGAACCGCTGCCACGCGCTGAAGCGATAGATGGCGGTGGCTTCACGCAGTTCGCGCGGAATGCTTTTGATGGACGAATAAAAACTGAAGGCCATGTTCCACACCTG
>CAIZGA010000236.1 GCA_903932385.1 uncultured Acidobacteriota bacterium | reverse complement strand
GATCTGCGCGAGCCGAATTCATTGGCGGTTGACGAGAAGGAATTTGCCGCACGCATGAAGCCCTACGACGTGGTGACCATGGAGAACGAACATCTGCGCGTGGATGTTGTGCCGGAGTTGCAGGCGCGCGCGGTAAGGATGATAGATAAGCGCAGCGGGAAAGATTTACTGCTTCGGCCAAATTCTGGCGCGACCACGTATCCGGATCTGGGCGGCCTGACAGTAGGCGCGCAGTCGGACTATGTGAATGCGCCGGGTTGGAAGATTGAGTGGACACTGGGCAATCACAGCGATAGCGAGATACACTTCACCGGCAAGAGCGAAAATGGCATGGCACTGGAGCGCGTGTTGCGCGTGGAGGGAACGCAACTGAAAACTTCCACCACGCTGAAAAATACGAGTGCGACAGCGGCTCCTGCACTGCTGCAGACGCATGTGGATGCCGAAGGTGGCGATTTAAAAAAAGCCGAGGTGCGATTCACCAGCATGGCTGCGGCTTCTGTGAGTTTGGCATTGATCCAACCGAACACGCAGCCGAGCGGCGGCGTGAACTATGCCGACAACGATCGGCCAAATGGCGAGTGGAGCGTGGGAAAAATTGCCGGTGTGCCGATTCTGATGAATCGATTTGCGAAAGAACAGGTGGCGCGTTGCCAATTGAGTTGGAGCGCGAAGAGCGAGAACCGCGTTGGATTTTCTCTGCAGACTTTTAAGCAGACGCTACAGCCCGGCGAAAGTCTGACGCTGGAAAGTGACTACAGCGCGGTGTAGCGTTACTCGAAAAACTTTTCGACATCGGTGATGTCGTGCGTGATGCGATACGGCGGCAGGCTCTCCAGGAATACTCGGCCATAACGCTGGCGCTGGATGCGCGGGTCGAGCAGCACGAGTACGCCGCGGTCGCTGAGGGAACGGATGAGCCGGCCGAATCCCTGCTTGAGCGCGATGACGCTGGCCGGGACTTGAAGATCATTAAAGGCGCTGCCGCCGGCCTCATTGATGGCGGCCATGCGTGCGGCAACAACGGGGTCCGTCGGAACAGCGAAGGGCAGTCGGTCGACGATAACGCAACTCAGCTGCTCGCCTTGCACATCCACACCTTGCCAAAATGATGTAGTGCCGAAGAGCACAGCGTTGGGCGTCGAGCGAAACTCTTCGATGAGCGCCTTGCGTGGTGCGGAGCCGTGCAGCAAAAGCGGAAACGGTAACTCGCTCAGCAGGCGTTCATGCATCGTGCGCATCTGACTGTAGCTGGTAAAGAGGCAAAAAGCACGGCCACGCGTGATTTCCAGAACGCGGCGAATGCGCTCCACGGCCTGCGTGGTGAATTCGGCATCGCGCGGGTCGGGCATTTCCGGTGGAAGATAGAGCAGCGCCTGTCGCGAATAATCAAAATGCGATGGCACCACCAACTCGCGCGCGTTGGAAAGACCCAGGCGGCGACGGATATGTTCGAAGCCTCCCTGCACGGTGAGTGTGGCCGAGGTGAGGATGACGGAAGAAAAATTTTCAAATAGCGATTGCGTCAGTAGGTCGGAGACATCAATCGGCGTGGCCTGAAGAAATGTATGGTGCGCTGGGGCGGAGGCATGGGCTTTCAGATTGCGCACACCACCAGTGGCGCGACGTTCGATCCAGAAAACCGTGTTGCGGTCGGTGGACTCCATCAGGAATTCAATGTGTGCGCGAATGTCTGCGCTCCGCTTGGCCAGACCGGCGGCTTCTTCCACCTGCTTCAGTTGTTCCAGTTCGCCTTCCAGCCGCTCCAGTGTGTTGACAACGCCAAGATATAAATCGCCATGCGCTTCCAGGAATTCTTCGCGGCGTTCAAAGGGCATACGGCCCAGCTGCGTTGCGGAACCAGATTGCTGCGGCAGAGCGGCAAAGAAAAATCGCGCACGGTCACGCATCGATTCCACTGCGTTCTGGATGCTGCTGGCGAAGGAATTCTTTGCGCGCATCATCAGTTCAACATCGCGGGCAAGTTCCTCGATGCGCGGACTGCCGAGACTGACGCCGAAATAGTCTGAGGCAATTTCTTCCAGCTCATGCGCCTCGTCGAAAATTACCGCAGCGGCATCAGGCAAAACGCCGGCATCGGGCGCGCCGGCAGTTTCCTGCTTGATGGCGAGGTCCGCGAAGAAGAGATGATGGTTGACGATGACGATGTCG
>CAIZGA010000235.1 GCA_903932385.1 uncultured Acidobacteriota bacterium | reverse complement strand
GCTACGAGAAATCTGTATAGACAGCTGCATATTGTTCTCTATTTGCTGAGAGTGAAGCGAATGCAATTAATTCAAAGATTTTTCTGAATTGAAGTCCAGCGGTCTCAATTTTAGCTTGATAAGGAAATCCATCGATGTCGTTTTTCATAAAACTATTTAGGAAATCGACCCTATCCTTAATTTCTTTCATCTGTGTTCCATATAGATCAATTTCGCTCATTGCACTATCAGCTTCCTTTCCCAGAATGCGAATGATGAAGAGTTGTTGCTAGTTATCCTGCCTCAGTCTGATTTTCGTTCAGTGACGGTGAAGGTGAGTTGGTTGTGCAGCGGGTCGGCGTCGAGTTGCACGCGGTCGCCGTGCTGCACTTCGCCGTCGAGAATCTTCATCGCGAGCGGGTCCTGAATCAAGCGCTGGATGGCGCGTTTGAGCGGACGCGCACCGTAGGCGCGGTCGTAGCCGGTGAGGAAGAGTTGGTGGCGCGCCGCATCGGTGAGCGTGATGTGAATGTTGCGGTCGGCGAGCATGCGTTGCAGGTCGGCGAGGCGCAGGTCCACAATTTTTGCAAGCTGCGATTCCTGCAGCGGACGGAAGATGACGATGTCATCGACGCGATTGAGAAACTCGGGCCGGAAATTCTGGCGGAGCAAGTCCATCACCTGATCACGCGCGGCATCGAATGCGGCATCGCTTGCGAGATTTTCGCCCTGCAGGAACGAGGCGCCGAGATTCGAGGTCATAATGAGCACGGTGTTTTTGAAGTCGACAACGCGGCCTTTTGAGTCGGTGAGGCGGCCGTCATCGAGCACCTGCAGCAGAACGTTGAAAACATCGGGATGCGCCTTTTCAATTTCGTCGAAGAGGACGACGGAGTAGGGGCGGCGACGCACGGCTTCAGTAAGCTGGCCGCCTTCATCGTGACCGATGTATCCCGGAGGCGCGCCGATGAGACGCGCGACGGAATGCTTCTCCATATATTCCGACATGTCGATGCGGACCATGGACTGCTCGTCGTCAAAAAGAAATTCGGCGAGTGCGCGGGCGGTTTCAGTTTTGCCGACGCCGGTGGGGCCGAGGAAAAGAAAACTGCCGATGGGCCGGCGCGGATCACTAAGTCCGGCGCGGCTGCGACGTATGGCATTGGCCACGGCGGAGATGGCTTCGGCCTGGCCGATGACGCGGGCCGAGAGACCCTGCTCCATGCGCACCAGTTTCTGCACTTCGCCTTCGAGCATTTTTGAAACCGGAATGCCGGTCCACTTGGAGATGATTTTCGCGATGTCTTCCTCGTCGACCTCTTCCTTCAACATGCGCGGCGCGGCGTGGCCGGTGGAGTCCTGCTGCTTCTCGAGCGATTTTAATTCGGCCTCAAGCTTGGGCAGGTCGCCATATTGGATCTGTGCGGCGCGTTCCAGGTTGGCGCGGCGTGTCTGCTCGTCCGCCTCAAAGCGGAGCGCTTCGATGCGCTTCTTGAGGTCGCTGATGCGAGTGATGGCTTCGCGCTCAGTCTGCCAGCGGCTGCGCAGAGCGGTGATTTTTTCGCGGAGACCGGCGACTTCTTTTTCCACTTCGGCAAGACGCTCGCGTGATGCAGTGTCGGTTTCGCGTTTCAGCGCGGCACGTTCAATTTCCAGCGAGGTTGCGCTGCGTTCGAGTTCGTCAATCTCCACCGGCACGGAGCCGATTTGAATGGCGAGCGATGCGGCGGCTTCGTCCATTAGGTCGATGGCCTTGTCGGGCAGGAAACGGTCGGAGATGTAGCGGTGCGAAAGCGTGGCCGCGGCGACGATGGCCGAGTCCTTGATGCGGACTTTGTGGTGCGACTCGTATCGCTCTTTGAGTCCGCGCAGGATGGAGATGGT
>CAIZGA010000234.1 GCA_903932385.1 uncultured Acidobacteriota bacterium | reverse complement strand
TTCCTGCAGCAGTTTCAATTTACGTTCCGGCTCCAGAAAACTCGCTTCAATTGAGTTGGCGGCCAGCTCGCGCATCTGCTCCAGCGTGAAGCCGAATTTCTCATGCGCCAGCAAATATTCGCCATGCAGGTCGCTGCCGAACATCGGCGGGTCGTCGGAGTTCAGCGTCACCATCAGGCCCAGGTCAAAATAATCGCGCATCGGATGTTCATCCAGTTCCGCACAACAGCCGGTGCGGTAGTTACTGGTCGGGCACAGCTCCAGCGGAATCTGCCGTTCGGCCAGCACTTCCATCAGCTCGCGGTCCTGCTGCGCCGTCAACGCGTGGCCAATGCGTTCCGCGCCGATGTTCAGCGCGCCCCATATGCTCTGCGGGCCCACAGACTCGCCGGCATGTGCCGTCAGCCGCAGGCCATTCTCCCGCGCCTCGGCATACAACTCGCGGAACTGGTCGGACGGCCCGCGCGCCTCATCGCCGCCAATGCCGATACCGACGATGCTGGGATACGTACGCCGCAACTCGGCGGCTTTGTGGAAGACCTTCGCGCATTCCTCCACGCCAAAGTGCCGCACCGCGTCGATGATCCACAGCAGGCTCACGCCAAAATCCTGTTCGCCGCGAATGCGTCCGCGTTCCGCCGCCTCAAAGTACGGCTCCACCTCGGTGCGCTTCCAGTAATAAATAATTCCGAAGGAGATGTACGCCTCGGCATGGCGAACTCCCTGCGCAGCCAACCGCCGCAGCATCTCGTAGGTAATCAGTTCATAATCTTCCGGCGTGCGCAGCCGTTCGGTCACCGCTTTGAAGGCCTGCAGAAAGCCCAGAAAATTTTCGTAGGTGTACAGCGCGCGCGCCGCCGTCAGTGTGAGCGGCTCCGCATCATGCCGCTTGCTCAACTCCACCAGCGTCTCGGGAACAATCGTGCCTTCCAAATGCAGATGCAACTCCGCCTTGGGCAGGCCACGCAGCCAGTCAGCGGGGGAATCTACGGATATGTGCGACTCGCGTCTGGACATGTGGAAGCCAGTCTACTTGAAAATCAATTTTGCCACGGGCATGGGCTATTCGGATTTTACCGGTGCGAACTCGCTATGCTTGCGCGAGTAGAAAATGTAAATCACCAGACCGATACCCAGCCATGCAAAGAAGCGCAGCCATGTAATCACCGGCAGCCCCGCCATCAGCACGATGCAGAAAACCACGCTGAGCACGGGAATCACCGGGCCGCCGGGAACGCGGAAGGCGCGTTTACGATCTGGCTCATGCCGCCGCAGAACAATCACGCCGATGGAAACCAGCACAAATGCAAACAGCGTGCCGATGTTCGATAACTCAGCCAGCGTACCCACATCAAAAAGTCCTGCGGGGATGGCCACCAGAACGCCGGCAATCCACGTTGCGGTGTCTGGCGTGCGGAAGCGCGAATGCACATGGCCAAAATAATTCGGCAGCAGGCGGTCGCGCGACATGGCGTACCAGATGCGCGCCTGGCCAAGCTGCCCGACCAGAATCGAGGAGATCATGCCCATCAGCGCACCAATCACAATGAACAGCCGCGACCAGTGCAGCAACTCGCTGCCGGTCTGCTGCGTCAGCCGCTTCAGTGCGTTCACCACCGGTGCAGCGTCGCCGGCAATACTCTGCCACGGCACAATGCCGGTGAGCGCCAGCGATACGCCGACATACAACACGCTGCACACAATCAGCGTGGCGATAAGGCCAATCGGCATATCGCGCTGCGGATTCTTGCATTCTTCGGCCGCAGTGGAAACGCCGTCAAACCCGATATACGTGAAAAAAATAATCGACCCACCCGCCAGAATTCCCGGGAAGCCGTTCGGCGCGAAAGGGTGGTAGTTGCTGGGATGAATAAAACTGATGCTGACAAAAATGAAGATGAGAATCGCGGCGATCTTCACCAGCACCATCACATTGTTCGTTGCTGCCGACTCGCGAATGCCGTAGACCAGCACCACCGTCAATACCATCACGATGATGAATGCAGGAATATTGAATCCAAAATGCCAGCCGGTGGAATAAATGTCGTGGCCAGCCAGGTCCTGCAATCCCAGCGGCAGGTACGCCGGCGAAATCCACTTGGGATCAAAATGCAGCCCGAACCAATCGAACAAATCAATCACATGCGCGGCAAATCCCACACTGACGCTCATGTTGGCGAAGGCATATTCCAGGATAAGGTCCCAGCCGATGATCCACGCAATGAGCTCGCCCAGAATGGCGTAGCTGTACGTGTAGGCCGAACCGGCAATGGGAATCATCGATGCAAGTTCGGCATAGCAGAGCCCGGTGAAGCCGCAAACAATCGCCACCATGATGAGCGAGAGCGCCAGCGCCGGACCAGCGCCCGGGCGACCGGCACTTGCGGCACCATGGTGCAGGATCAGATCGACGACCGGCGACTGCTTCCAGCTGACCACCTGACTGGGATTGCCCGCGATGGCCGTGCCGATGACCGTGAAGATGCCCGACCCGATGACCGAGCCGATGCCCAACGACATAAGAGAGACCCAGCCCAGCGTTTTGCGCAGGGCGTGCTTTGGGTCTTCTGACTCGCTGATGAGCTTGTCGATGGATTTGCGGGCGAAAATCTGCCCGGTGAATTGTTTGCGGTCCAGTGGCTTGCTCCTGAGACTCAGAATCTTGGCAGCAGGGAATCCATCTCCCCGCTGCCTTTAGCCCGTTGTGACTTACCGCTTCGACTGGCCGCGTGAAAGCTTCTTCACCTTGGCTTTGTTCGCTCCGCGCGGTTCCGTGCGCTTGCCTTTGGGAGCAGCTTTTTTGCGTGCGGTGCGCTTCAGTTTTTTGCGCTCGAGTTTATCGGTTACTTTTTTTGTATCTGCCATGAATCTGTATTTGCTCCAGAAGGATTCAATTCCATTGCGGCTGTGCGGGCGCGGGATGACCTGCGGTCAAATCCGTTCCAGCTGGGCAAACTTCTCTACCAGCTTCTTCATGCCGTGATGTGTAAATTGTACCGTGAGTCGGGCCTCATCCCCATCACCTTCGCGGCGAAAGATGATGCCTTCGCCATATTTCGGGTGACGAACACGCTGTCCGTTGCGCAATCCGGAGGAACTGGCCGAGGGTTCATTCTCAACTTTGCCAAGTCCGGCGGGCGCTTTCACGCCTCGCCCGGAAAAGAATTGCGCGATATTGCCGACCGAATCGCCACCGGATGCCGGTTTGCGGCTGTACGATTTTTGTCCGCCGTAGGAATTATTTCCATAACCACCACGCGATGTTTTGCGATTGCTGCCTGAATATCCCCCGCCGCTTGTGTATCCCGATGCGCTCTGGTCTTCGTCCTCGTAGCTGTAGCCGCGCTGGCCGCCTTCATTGCCATAGCCGCTGCCATACGCCGCATTGCCGCCCGGGCTGCCCATGTCTTCGGTCAGTCGCGCCGGTATCTCATCAAAGAAACGCGACGGGATGGAAGACTCCGGCATGTCATTTCCATAGCGGCGGCGATAACGTGCACGCGTCAACACCAGCGTGTCCATCGCGCGAGTCATGCCCACATAGCAGAGGCGACGTTCCTCTTCCAACTGGTCCGGCTCGTTGAAGGTTCGCGAATGCGGAAACAATCCCTCTTCCATGCCGATGAGAAATACCAGCGGAAACTCCAGCCCCTTGGCCGTGTGCAGCGTCATCAGCGTCACGCGCGCATCGGTGCGCAGTTGGTCGGAGTCGCTCGAGAGCGCCGCATGGTCCAGAAATTCCGCCAGCGATTCGCCGCGCTCTTCCGCATCTTGCGCGGCGTTGGCCAGTTCACGCAAATTTTCAATGCGGCTTACTGCCTCCGGCGTGGCTTCTGCTTCCAGTGCGCGAATATATCCGCTGCGTTCATTCAGAAAACGAATCAGCTCCGGCAACGTGGCGCGGCCACCCGGCTGGCGGAAAGCTTCCTGCTCCGGCGCAGTGGTATCGGCAGATGTCGTCTCACTCTCAGCGCCAAAATCAAAGCTGGTATCGAAGCTCGACTGCGCGTCTGCCTCTTCTTCCGGCTCGTCGACAGCGTCGAAGGCCACTGCATCCGGTTCACCAGCCGCATCGCGCTCCATCCGCTGATCAAATCCCGGGGCCAGCATCGCGCGCGCGTCCAGAATCAATCGGCGAAATCCATCCAGCGCCGTCAGCGCCCGCGCCCGCGCCGGCAGCAGCTTTTCTTCCAGCGCCCGCGCCAGTGCGTTCCATGTGCTCTCACCGGTTTCCAGCGCAATCCGCTCCAGCGTTTCCAGTGTTGATTTGCCGATGCCGCGCGCCGGCGTGTTGATGACGCGGTTCAGCGCAATCGAATCATCCGGATTTATCACCAGCTTCAGATAACTCAGCAGGTCTTTTACTTCCGCGCGATCATAGAACGAAAACCCGCCTGCCATCGTGTATTGAATGCCGTAGCGGCGCAGTGCTTCTTCCATCAATCGAGACTGCGCGTTGGTGCGATACAACACGGCGCACCGCTGGCCGTCGATATTGTGATCATTCAAAAATCGCTGGATGCGGTCTGCCACAAACAGTGCTTCGTTTTCGCCATCCGGCGCAACATAAATTCCAATCAGCGATCCGCCTTCGCGCGAAGTCCACAGTTGCTTGCCCTTGCGCATCGCATTGTTCGCCACCACTGCCGAAGCCGCTTCCAGAATCACCTGCGTGGAGCGATAGTTCTGCTCCAGCCGGATGATGCGCACCTCGGGAAAATCTTTTTCAAACTCCAGAATGTTTTTAATGTCCGCGCCGCGCCAGCTGTAGATGCTCTGGTCTTCGTCACCCACCACGCAGATGTTGTGGTGCGACCCCGCCAGCAGCTTCATCAATTCGTACTGCGGCCGGTTGGTGTCCTGGTACTCATCTATCAGGATGTAACGGTAGCGGCGGTTATAGCGCTCGCGCACTTCTGCGGAAACTTTCAGCAGCCGCACCGTCTCCAGCAGCAGGTCGTCAAAGTCCAACGCATTCGCCCGTGCCAGTTCCTTGCGATAAATCTCAAACAGATGTGCGATGCGTTCATCCTGCGGGTTCGAAGAGCCGAGGTAATACTCCTGCGGATCAATCATGTGGTTCTTGGCCCATGAAATTTTGCTCAGCACCACGTTCGGTTTCAGCTGTTTGTTATCGATGCCCAGCCGCTTCAGCGCCTGCTTGATTACCGCCTGCTGGTCATTCTCATCGTAGATGGCAAAGGTGCGCGTCAGCCCCACGCCGTTCACACGCAATGCCTCAATGTCGCGCCGCAACACCCGCACACAGAAGGAGTGAAACGTAGAAAGCTGCGGTTGCGCCAGCGAGTTGTGTCCCAGCAAATGGCTCACGCGTTCTGCCATCTCCGCCGCGGCCTTGTTGGTAAACGTCACGGCCAGAATGGAGTCCGGTGCCACGCCGCACTCGGTAATCAGCCAGGCAATGCGGTGCGTAATCACGCGCGTCTTGCCGGAGCCGGCACCGGCAAGAATCAGCACCGGGCCTTCGGTGGCTTGAATGGCCTCGCCTTGTTGCGGGTTC
>CAIZGA010000233.1 GCA_903932385.1 uncultured Acidobacteriota bacterium | reverse complement strand
CGCAGCCCACGTTCCACCGTCGGCACCATTACTGAAATTTACGATTACCTGCGCCTGCTGTATGCATCGGTAGGCCAGCCGCATTGCCCCAACTGCGGGCGACCGATTTCGCGGCAGTCGCAGGACCAGATTCTCGAACGCATCCTGGCCGAGGCGCAGAACGAGCGCGTGACCATCATGGCACCGATCGTTCGCGGCCGCAAAGGCGAGTTCCGCGAAGAGATGGACAAGCTGGGCCAGCAGGGTTTCCGCGCGCGCGTGGATGGCGAAGTCGTCGACCTGGGCGCAGCGGAAATGCCTCGGCTGGAGAAGCGCAAGAACCACACTATTGAAGCCATCGTGGACCGGCTGTTGCTGAAGCCGGATGCGAGCGGAAAAATCAGCACACAGCGGCTGGCGGAGTCTGTAACCAAGGCACTGCAGATGGCCAATGGCCTGGTGCTGGTGGCATATACCGGCTCGCCCGAGGTGCTGTACTCGTCGTCGATGGCCTGCCCCGATTGCGGCATCAACGTGCCCAAGCTGGAGCCGCGCAGTTTTTCTTTCAACTCAAAATACGGCGCGTGTGAAGCATGCCACGGGTTGGGCAGCATTTACGATTTCGATCCGGCGAAAGTAATTGTGGATTGGTCGAAGCCGCTGCTGGATGGCGGTCTTGGCCCGGCGGCGAGTTCACAGTATCTAAACAAACTGGTGGAGCTTGCTGCCATTCGCTATGAAATTAATCTGAAGCTGCCGTTTGAGCAGCTATCGCAGACACACCAGAAGCTGCTGCTGCATGGGCCGCCCAAGGGCGAAACCGGCCGCACTGGCTTCCACGGTGTGCTCAGCTTTCTGCGCGACTCTATGGAAGATTCCAAATCCGATGGCTACCGCGAATACCTGATGGGATTCATGTCTGCAACCACCTGCGGCATGTGCAAAGGTCGGCGATTGAAACCGGAGTCTCTGGCGGTAAAAGTTCGCGGGTTATCGATTGCGGATTTCACCGGGCTGCCAATTGAGCGTGCGTTGAAGACGGCCTCGGCGATGCAGTTCAAGGGCCGCGAACTGGCGATTGCCGGCAGATTGCAACGTGAAATTGTAGAGCGGCTGGAGTTTTTAGAAACTGTTGGCCTGGGTTACCTTGCACTGGACCGCAGCGCTGCCACACTCTCCGGCGGCGAGGGGCAACGCATCCGGCTGGCCACACAGATTGGCTCGCGGTTGCGCGGCGTGCTGTATGTGTTGGATGAACCATCCATCGGCCTGCACCAGCGCGACAACCAGCGGCTGATTGCTGCACTGGAAGCATTACGCGATCTGGGCAACACGGTGCTGGTGGTCGAGCATGACGAAGACACTATCCGCCGCGCAGATTATGTATTGGACCTGGGGCCAGGCGCGGGTCGGCATGGCGGACACCTCGTCGCCAGCGGTACGCCACAACAGGTGATGAACACGCCTGAATCCATGACCGGCGCGTATCTTTCCGGCAAGCGCAGCATCGTCGCGCCCAGCGAGCCACGTCCGTTGACCGGACGCATGCTGACGGTGGAAGGCGCGCGCAGTCATAATCTGCAGAATGTGAAAGCCGAGTTTCCGCTGGGTGTGATGACAGTCATCACCGGTGTTTCCGGATCCGGAAAATCGACGCTGGTGAATGACATTCTCTATCGTGCGCTGGCCAAAGAACTCTACGGCAGCCGCGAGGAACCCGGCGAGCATGGCGCAATTCGCGGCGCAGATCAAATCGACAAAGTAATTCGCATTGATCAATCGCCGATTGGCCGTACGCCGCGTTCGAATCCCGCAACCTACACCGGCGTATTCACCGCCATCCGCGACCTTTTTGCCATGTTGCCGGAGTCACGTGAACGCGGCTACAAGGCGGGGCGTTTTTCTTTCAACGTGGCTGGCGGTCGCTGCGAAGCCTGCCAGGGAGACGGGCAGCGTCGCATCGAAATGAATTTTCTGCCCGATGTATATGTGCAGTGCGAAGTGTGCCATGGCCGTCGCTACAGCCAGGAAACGCTGGCGGTGAAGTTCAAGGGCCACTCCATTGCCGACCTGCTGGACATGCCGATTGCCGATGCGTTGCCGGTGCTAACCGATATTCCTGCAGTGCGTCAGAAGCTGGAAACTCTGGTGGATGTGGGATTGGGTTACGTGCATCTGGGCCAGCCGGCGACTACGCTTTCCGGCGGCGAAGCGCAACGCATGAAGCTGGCGCGCGAGCTATCCAAACGCCAGACCGGCCGCACGCTCTATCTGCTGGATGAACCGACCACCGGCCTGCATTTTGATGATGTGCGCAAATTGCTGGAAGTGCTGCATCGGCTGACGGCGCTGGGCAATACGGTCATCATCATCGAACACAATCTGGATGTGGTGCGAAATGCCGACTGGCTGATTGACCTCGGCCCCGAGGGCGGCGAAGGCGGCGGCAAGATTGTTGCCGCAGGAACTCCGGCAGCAGTTGCAGATGTTTGGCGCGGCGGCGGGCCCAGTTACACCGGAGAATTTCTGGCACGATATTTCCCCGCCAGTGAAAATGGTTCAACCGCTGCCAAACGTACTCCAAAGAGCGGCAGCAGGAAGAAAGCATGAGCGATTCGATGACACCCAGCGAGCCGGAATCTTCACTGGATCCACATCAGCTGTATTCGACGGAGTTCACCGGCCCGACGCTGATTCATACCTCCGTCTTTCTGGTTATCTCCGGCCTGGTCACGATACTGGTCTCCATAATTGTTCTGGGCGTAACCGTAGGCATCAGCTACCTGCCGGGCATGAAGCATGCCTCCATGCTGGACCTGGCCAAGCAGCCGGTACTTTCAGTTCTGGCACAGGCGCTTGCATATCTTGTGGCATTAATTATCGCGGCCATCATCTTTTCCGAGTGGTGGCAGCGCAGCATGGCGGATGGTATCGAGTGGAACTGGCAGCAGATGCATCGCAGAATTTATATGTTTCTCTTTGCAGGCTTGTTGATGGGATTGGCGGCCGATCTTGCCTCCACCGGCATGCCGGTACCAAAAAATCTTCCGGTGGACGATTTCTTTCGCAATGCCGGCGGCGTCTGGGTGATTGCAATCTTCGGCACCACGCTGGGCCCCTTGTTTGAAGAAGTCACCTTCCGCGGATTTCTCTATCCTTCGCTGGCGCGCGCATGGGATTGGTCGGCAGCGAGAATGCGTTTGGAACCCATGCAACTGGAAAATTTATCTACTCCTGCAAACCCGGCAAAATTCAGCATCGCTGCGATGGTCGTGTCCACCATTCTTACCAGCATTTGCTTCGCGGCCATTCATGCACCACAGATCGGCTATTCCATACCTGTGCTGTGCCTGCTGTTTTCGGTGAGTGTCGTGCTGACAATTGTGCGCATCACTGCAAAATCAGTTGCTGCTTCCACGCTGGTGCACGCGGGCTACAACCTCTGGAATTTTGTGTTGATGTTTTTCGTCACCGGCGGATTCCGCCATCTGGATAAACTACGCAGCTAGTTCTTCGGTGGCTGTTGCTGCTGCATGTCCTGCCAGCGCTTCATCATCGCCAACCGGTCGGCAATCTGCTGCGGTGTCATCGGACTAGCGCCTGGAGGCGTATTGGGCTGCGGCATGGTGGATGGCGTTGTTGCCTGCTGCGGTTGTGTCGGGTCTGCCAGTGGCTTCGTATCAGCAGAGGGAGTGGCGTCTGCATCCACAGGCGCATCACCGTTTTGCGAGGAGATTACGAATTCGCCAGCCGCACTGGAAAGATGGCTGAAGATGTAGTTGTAGCCGGAGCCTTCCAGCAGACCGCCAAGAATCACCGCAGGCGCGCCGGGACCATAACTACCGTAGACGCGCTGGATGGGCACAGGGCCCGTAATCTTCATGCCGGTCAGGGTCGCCGTGTCATGAAAAATCTGCTTCAGTTCGGCGTCATTGGCGTTGATTGTCAACAAGCCATTTTCGTAATGCAACATGGCTGGGACTGCCGGCGGCAACGGAGCCACAGCGGGCGCGGCGGCAACGGGTGCAATATTCTGCGCGGTCGGCGCGGGGTTCTGTCCGGATGGGTTTGTCGCAGGCTGCGTGGATGTCTGCGAATTATTTTCCTGGGGCACGGGTGACGTCGGCGGCTGGTTCGTCGGCGGCGTTCGCGGGAAGATTGGACGTGCTGTTCCCCAGCGTGGCGGCGGAGCAACCGGGGCCGTTGACGTACTGTTGTCCTGCGCTTGGGTGAAGAGACCTGCTCCGCACAGCAGGCAGGCCAGTAGGGCTATACGCAAAATGGCGACCGGTACAGCGTTCGGGATTGCGTTGGGGCTTCTCATCTTCGCTAGCGTTAGTATGACGCAGCGGGCGACCGGAATGAAAGCAACTTGAAGAAAATTCATTCGCGGCTTTGCGGTCAGGAGACGCCCTCGCATCGTAAAACCTGCCAATTCGTCACTGTACTAGACTGTATCTGTGCGGCGGAATTTGACTTTGTTCCCGCTTCGTACACCAACATGCGCCTCTCCGCCACAATTCGCATAATGATTACAGCAACGCTGGCGCTGGCAGGCGCAGGCACGTTATTGGCGCAAAGCTGTACTCCACAGTCGCAGCTGAGTGATGCCGACCGCACGGACCTGAAGCAGACGACGCTTTCCATGGCCTCAAAACTGCAGGCTGGTGATGCTGCGGCCCTGCAAGCGCTGGCCGTTCCGCCTCTCTCTACTGCCAATAATTCTGAAGCATTAGCCAGCATCGTCAGCGATACGGCACCGCATTTGAAACTGGCAACGCTGGTGGTGGACTCACTGTGGCTCTTCAACGCCGAGGACGAAGCGGCCTCCACAGCTAACGGCCCGGTTGAATTTTATTGCGCGCTCACCGGCGAAACCGATGCAACCTTCACGCTTCCCTTCACCGGCCCGGCAGCATATGCCGTCGGCATTGTTCATACAACAGGAAGCACTGCCCCGTGGCAGGCGAGCTTCATTCTGAAAAAAACTGCTGGCGGCTGGCGGCTAAGCGGACTCGAAGCCCGTCCGTTGACGGCAGCCGGACATGATGGCCTGTGGTATTGGCGTGAGGCACGCACAGCAGCGAAGAACAACGAGACGCTGAGCGCATGGCTCTATTTATCGCTTGCCGACCGCCTGCTGGCGCCGATGGACAGCATGAACAGCACCAACCGCGAGAAACTGCAGGCGGAAATCAAGGCGTTGCATCAGCCAGAAATTTCGCGGGAACATCCGCTGGAACTGGACAGCGGCAGTGAGAAATTCAGCATCCTACAAATGACGACCGATGACGCATTCGGCGGGTTGGACGTTGTCGTGCACATGGCCGCAAGCGACGTCAGCAACCCGGCAACCGCGCGACAGCGTAACATCGCAGTGATGCAGTCCCTTCTGAAAGCGCAACCGGGGGTGCGCACACACTTCCACGGCCTGTGGGTCTTTGCGGATGCGCCGGGGCAGCCACCCTATGCGATTGAACAGAGCATGTCGCAGATACCGTAAGAAAGTACGCGGGCCGCGCACTGCCAACCAGATTCAACCGAGGTAGAGAATTCCATGTCAGCCACTGAAAGCAAGACCCTCGCACAAGCCATCCGTGATCGCCGCGCCACGCCCAGCTTTGATTCGCAACCCATCCCGACTGGCGATTTGCGTGCAATTCTTGAAGCCGGCCTGGCAGCGCCCAGCGGCAACAACATGCAGCCGTGGCGATTTGTTGTAGTGCAGAAGCCGGAGCAGAAGCAGCGGCTTCGTACAGCCAGCTTCAATCAGGCGAAAGTGGAAGAAGCCTCTGCCGTGATTGTGGCCTGCGGCGATGCCGAAGGCTGGAGCACTGGCGACCTGGAAGAAGTGTTGCGTATGGGCCAGGCCGGCGGCATGTCTGAACGTTATGCCGAGTCGGTGCGGAACTCCATCCCGGAATATCTTTCCAAACATCCCAACCTACCCATGTGGCTTGCGAAGAATGTGATGATTGCCTTCACCAGCATGATGCTGATGGCTGAAGTGATGGGCTACGACACTGCTCCGATGGAAGGCTTTGAGCAGGAGAAAGTACGCGATGTGCTGCATCTGCCCGCGAGCTACCATGTCATCGCGTTGCTGGGCATCGGCCATTTGAAGGGCGCTGACAAATACAACGGCGGCCGCTTTGATATGGACCGCACCGTATTTGCAGAAGAGCACGGCCAATCCATCAACAAAGTTCTATAGCTAAACAAATGCAAAGAGAATATCCATCGGCCCCGATAGCTGGTGTTGCCGCCGTGGTCATCAGCTTCAATCATGTCGGCGAATCCTGTGTGTTGCTGGTGCGGCGCGGGCGCGAACCGTTGCGCGGTCAGTGGTCGCTGCCGGGCGGCGTGCTGGAACTGGGCGAGACGCTGCAGCAAGGCGTGGTCCGCGAAGTCTTGGAAGAGACTGGCCTCGAAGTCTCCGTGTTGGCTCATGTGGAAAGTTTTGATCGCATCGCACGCGACAGCGATGGCCGCGTTCGCTATCACTACGTGCTCAGCGATTGGCTGTGTACAGTTACCGGCGGCATACTGCAGTGCGGCGATGATGCCGATGAAGCCGCATGGTTGACGCAGGCCGAGATTGAAGAAAATTCCCGCTGCCCGCTCGACGCCTTCACCCGCGAAGTGATTGCGAAGGCATGGAAGCTGCTGGATGCGATAGCATAGCGAAGTCAAACACAAACAACATGGCCTTCCCTTTCCAGCATGTAGATTTCATCGGCTTCGACACGCAGCTCAGCGAAGACGAGCGCATGGTGCGTTCCACCGTGCGGCGTTTTGTTGAGGAGAACCTGCTGCCCGTCATCGAAGCGTGCCATCGTGATGCGCGTTTCCCGCGCGAGTTGGTTGCACCCATGGGCGAACTCGGCTTCTACGGCGCCAACCTGAGTGGCTACGGCTGCGCCGAAATGAGCAACGTCGAATACGGTTTGCTGACGCAGGAACTGGAACGCGGCGACAGCGGCCTGCGCAGTTTTGTCAGCGTGCAGTCGGCACTGGTGATGTACCCCATCCACAGCTTTGGCAGTGAAGAGCAGAAGCAGCAGTGGCTACCGGCGATGGCGCGTGGTGAAAAAATCGGTTGCTTCGGCCTCACCGAGCCGGACTTCGGTTCTAACCCTGCCGGCATGCGAGCGCGGGCGCGACGTGATGGCGAGAATTACGTGCTGAACGGCGAGAAGATGTGGATCACCAACGGCAGCATTGCCGATGTTGCTCTGGTGTGGGCGCGGGTGGAGAATCCCGGCGGCGAAGACGATGGCAGGCTGCGCGGATTTCTGGTGGAGACCGACCGGCCCGGCTTCTCTGCCAGCGACATTCATGGCAAGTGGTCTCTGCGCGCCTCGATTACATCGGGACTATCACTGAGCGATGTTCGCGTGCCGATTGCGAATGCTCTACCAAAGACCGACGGGCTGAAGTCTGCCTTGAGTTGTCTGAATCAGGCGCGATTTGGAATTTCATGGGGAGCAATTGGCGCGGCCATGGCCTGCTATGACGCGGCGCTGCAATACTCAAAGGAACGCAAACAGTTCCGCGGCCAGCCGATTGCCAGCCATCAACTGGTGCAGGAAAAACTGGTGTGGATGATTAGCGAAATCAGCAAGGCGCAGTTGCTGGCACTGCAGGTGGGTCGATTGAAAGATGCGGGTCAGGCCGGGCCGCAGCACATCTCCATGGCCAAGCGAAACAATGTGTGGATGGCGCTGGAGTGTGCACGGTTGGCTCGCGACATCCTGGGCGCAAACGGCATAGTGGACGATGCGCCGGTGATGCGGCACATGATGAACCTAGAGTCCGTGAAAACGTATGAAGGCACGCACGACATCCACACGCTGATTATCGGCGAAAGCATTACGGGGATTGCGGCGTTCTGATGCGTATTTAGACCGCAACGGTGAAGGTGTCTTCGCTGCGGGTGACGGCGCGGTAGAGCGTGTCTCGCTCAAAAGGAACGCGGCCCGCTTCCGTAATCAAGCGAATCAAATCCTCGCGACGCATGCCCTGCGGCGTTGTGGCGCCGGCATCGTGATAGATTTTTTCTTCCACCACTGTGCCGTCAATATCATCGGCCCCGAAGCGTAGCGAAATCTGCGCAATCTTCGGTGTCACCATCTGCCAGTACGACTTGATGTGCGGGAAATTATCGAGCAGCAAACGGCTGACGGCAATCTGCTGGATATCCAGCATGCCGGTGGTGCGCGGAATATGCTCAAGCACCGTATGATCTGGATGAAATGCCAGCAGATCG
>CAIZGA010000232.1 GCA_903932385.1 uncultured Acidobacteriota bacterium | reverse complement strand
TTCACCTTCTGGTGACATTACTGGAAGTCTAAATCGCAAGAAATTTTAAGCATGTGTAATTATGTAAGAGAGAGAAAGAAAGATAGAACATACCGTTCAAACGATCTCCAGGAATTAAAAGTAGACCAAAAATCGTAAAAGTTTTCCACCGATAAGGCCCAAGCAATGCACAATTTTTCGCGCTGCCGGAATCCCACAAAACCCCTATGAATCAAGCGGGATGTGAGGATAGCAGCGGTCATGCTGCACACTTCTTCCACAGTGCAGGGTGGTTCTGCACAAGGCCGCTCGATGGACGCACCGGCAACCGCGCTGTACGCTTGATTTTCATTGAAGAGCGTTTCGCTCCATTGAACAAGAAAGTTCTGCCATGAATAAAGTCATTGCTGTTGTGAACCAAAAAGGTGGTGTGGGTAAAACCACCACCGCTATCAATCTTGCTGCCGCACTGGCGCTGGAAGGCCATCCCACGCTGCTGGTGGATTGCGACCCGCAGGCCAATTCCACCGGCGGCCTCGGCTTTCCGCGGGATGACGAGCGGCTTTCCACCTATGATGTTCTGCTGGGCCAGTCGAGCCTGACCGAGGCCATGCAGCCAACAGAAATTGCCAACCTGACGCTGGTTCCCAGCAATCGCCACCTGATTGGCGCGAATGTGGAGCTGATTGGCATGGAAGAGCGCGAGTTCCGGCTGAGGAATGCGCTGGCTCCGGTGCGCACAGACTATAGCGTGATTCTGCTGGATTGCCCGCCGGCGCTGGATTTATTGACGCTGAATGCTTTGGTAGCGGCCAATGGGCTGCTGGTTCCCATGCAGGCAGAGTATTTTGCGCTGGAAGGCATCAGCGAATTGATGAGCACGCTGGATAAAGTGAGCCAGGTCTTCAATCCTGCGCTGGATTTGGAAGGTGTGCTGCTGACCATGTATGACGAACGCACCAATTTATCGCAGCAGGTGACGGAAAACCTGCGCCGGTTCTTTGGCGACAAGCTCTTCAAGGCCACAGTGCCGCGCAATGTGCGCATTGCCGAGGCACCCAGCTTTGGCAAGCCGGTGATGGTTTACGATCCGAAATCGCGCGGCGCAGAAAGCTATCGCGAAGTGATGTGGGAGCTGCTGCAGCGCAACGGCATTGAACGCGCAGCCGGTGTAGGGCAGTAGCAGTACGAGTTTGATGAGAAACATCCGCAACAGAACGCCAAATTAGAAGACAGGAAAAGAATGCAGACGATGACGGACCAGAACAAACGCAGGGCCCTGGGAAAAGGGTTGGAGACGCTGCTGCCCGGCAGCCGCAACACCGCGCCGGTAGCAGATGCCGGTGGAAAGCCGCGTGAGATTTCCGTGGATTTGATTGACCGCAACCCATTCCAGACGCGAACGAATTTTGATGAAGAGAAGCTGGTCGACCTGACACGCTCCATCTCCGCGAATGGCGTGGTGCAGCCGGTGCTGCTGCGGCCGGGAGCGAATGGCCGCTACCAACTGATTGCCGGTGAACGGCGCTGGCTGGCCTCGAAGCGCGCGGGCAAGGAAACCGTCCCCGCAATTTTGAAGACGGTGAGCGACGAGCAGGCGATGGAGATGACCATCGTAGAAAACCTGCAGCGTGCCGACCTGAATCCGATTGAACAGGCGCGGGCGTATGAGCGGCTGGGTCGCGAATTCAAAATGACGCAGGAGCAGATGGCGGCGCGTACGGGCAAGGAACGCGCGTCGGTGGCGAATTTTATGCGGCTGCTGAAACTGCCGGTGACGGTGCAGGACCATATCGAAACTGGTGAGATGTCGATGGGCCATGCGAAGGTGCTGCTGACGCTGGGGGATGACAACGAGATTCTGAAGGCGGCGGAGAAGGTGATGGAGCAGAGCCTGAATGTTCGCCAGACGGAATATCTGGTGCAGAAGTTGATTCACCCCGAGCGCGGCGGGCGGGAGAAGCAGCCGAAGGTGGAAGTGGTGGATCCGAATGTGCGCGAGGCGCAGGAGAACCTGCAGCGCGTGCTGGGCCTGAAGGTGCGGATTGAAGACAAGAAGGGCAAGGGCCGCGTGGTGATTGAGTACGGCTGCATTGAGGACTTTGACGGTCTGCTGGAAGCGCTGGGCGCGGAGTAAGCGGCGAATGTTCCACGGGGAACAATAATTCGCTTTTTGTTCGCCATAATACGATACACCAAAACTGCGACGCCTATCCAGTGGAGTGCTGGATAGGCGTTGTTGTTTCTAGCGAGGCGGGTTGGGTTAGACCCAGTTGCCGGCGCGCATGAGGGGTTTGGCGGTGCCGTCGGTGTGGAGGCCATCGACGTTCATGGTGGCGTTGCCGATCATCCAGTCGACGT